>DATAUQ010000105.1:0-3162 GCA_036268155.1 Verrucomicrobiia bacterium
TTTGGATTTTGAAAATCCAGCGGGTTCACGGTCTTTGAGCGCTGATGCGATAAAACGCCTTGTCGCCGGGCTGATTGGTGTCCTGCAAAAACAGATTTGTTCCATTGCCGCTCGTTGGGATTGAAACAGCCGTCCACGAAATAAAATTCGTCGTGCGTTCAAGCGTGTAAAGCCAGCCGGAACGATCGGTGAATTGAATCTGCCAGACGCCGTTGCTGAACGCACCGGACAGGTTTTGCGCCGGCGGCGGCAAGGTGACGACGATGTTGCCGACGCTGCCGTGCGCGAGGACGGAATCGAAATCATCGCCCACGCTGCTGTAGCTGCTGACGGAAAATGTGTCCACCACAAAATTGTCATCGGCATCTGCAAAACCGTTGTCGCCATTCAAAATGAGCGGCGGAAATTCGCCGACGGACACGCCGTTGGTTGTCAGAAAAATCACGGCAGTTTGATTGCTGGCCGTGTAAGTGTAGGTGACGTGAATCAACTGGTTCGTCGGCATTTCATCGTCAAAGACCGAGATGTTGGCGGGCGCATAATCGAAGCCGTCATCGGAAATAAACGACGGCACGGGCGCCGCCGGAGAATCAAAAAATGGATCGGTGTAGAAACCGTGGGGATAATAATCAAATTCGGCGACGTCCGGCGCGTTGCCGAAAGAGCCGCGCATAAAATTTGCGTTGGTTGCGTTCATCAGGTTTAGCGGATTGAAATTCAGAAAGCCGAAGCCCAGTTGCAACGGCCCGGTTTTGCCCGGCTCATTTCCACTGGCGATGTCGTTCAACCGCAGATCGAATGCGATGCTGAAATCGTCGTTGCGCGTGAGCATCGTGCCGAGCGGATGGTAAAAATAGCTGTTGGGCTGGGTCGAGTCCCACGTTACGTCGAGATTTTGATTTGTGGAATCCCACTGGAACTGATTGGTGTTGCCGAAAATCTGCCAGCCGTCGAGCGCCGGGTCGGCAGAAAAATTTTCGGCGATGGTTGCGGCGCGAACGACGGACAGGACGGACAGGCTGGCAATTGCCAGCGTAACGAACAGTTTTTTCATTTTACTGATCTTTCAATTTTGTTCGCGGGAAATAATTTCCAGCGAACGTTTTTACGATTGAGAGACCAGCGCGAGGCCGGGAGATTTTTGAAAATAAAAAACCTCCAGGCTTCGCAAACGAGGAATGGAGGTGAATTCGACGAACCCGCTAAAAAACAGTTTTGGCGGACTGATCCCATCCTTCTCTTTGCGGAGAAGTGCTCCGATACGCTCGGAGCCGACGAGTGCAATCAAACCGGTATCCTGACTTCGGCCTCAATCCTCACTCCCGTCTTCCCAAGCGTTCGCTCGGTGACATTGGGAGTTTGTAGCCGTTACAGTGGCGCAACCGTCCCGGATTCACACCGGGTTCCCTGACATTTGACTGCGATTTTGGCGGAAACTTTTCCGCCGTGTTTCAAAGAGCAGTTCCTTTTTACGCTGAATAATTTTTTTTCCAAGCAAAATTTTTGCCGCGCGGAAAACTTGCGCCGAAACGCCAGCATTAACATAATGTCTCTCCAAAAATTTATGAACAAAACTCCCATTCGCGTGGCCATCACCGGCGCTGCCGGCCAGATCGGATATTCACTTCTGTTTCGCATCGCGTCCGGCGCGGCGTTCGGGCCGGAACAGCCCGTCATCTTGCATTTGATCGAAGTGCCGGATGAAAAAGCGCAAGCCGCGCTCGGCGGCGTTTGCATGGAACTCGACGACTGCGCGTTTCCGCTGCTCAAAGGAATTGTTCCCACGTCGAGTCTCGACGAAGGTTTCAAAGGCGTGAACTGGGCGTTGCTCGTCGGCGCCGTGCCGCGCAAACAGGGAATGGAGCGAAAAGATTTGCTCGGCATCAACGGAAAAATTTTCACCGGCCAGGGAAATGCGATTGCAAAGAACGCCGCGAGCGACGTGCGCGTGCTCGTCGTCGGCAATCCGTGCAACACCAATTCGCTCATCGCCACGAACAACGCGCCCGGCGTGCCGAAAGAAAGATTTTTTGCCATGACGATGCTCGACGAAAACCGCGCCAAGACGCAGCTCGCTAAAAAAGCGGGCGTAGATGTGACCGCTGTCAGCAATCTGGCGATCTGGGGAAATCACAGCGCGACGATGTATCCGGATTTTTTCAACGCAAAAATTTCCGGCCAGCCGGTTCCCTCGGTCATCAAAGACGAGGCGTGGCTCAAAGGCGAATTCATTTCCACCGTGCAACAACGCGGCGCGGCGATCATCAAGGCGCGCGGACTTTCGAGCGCGGCGAGCGCGGCGAACGCCGTCGTGGACACCGTCCGCAATCTCACCACGCCGACAAAACCCGGCGACTGGTTCAGTGTCGCGGTTTGTTCGCCCGGCGATTACGGCATTGAGAAAAATTTGATCTTCAGTTATCCGATCCGCACCGACGGCAAGAAATGGGAGATCGTCCAGAACGTTCCGCTTAACGATTTCAGTAAATCAAAAATCGCCGCGACGGAAAATGAGTTGAAGGAAGAAAAAGGTCTGGTCGCCGATTTGCTGCCAAAATAAGCGCAGTGGGCGGGCTTGACATTTTGCATCAAAAGATTACAGTCAGGTGTATGACACTATTGCAAACAAGGGTCGAAGACAAAATCGCGCGGCGGCTGGAAAAAGTTGCCCGCCAGCGGGGCGAAACCATCTATTCATTCCTGCAACGAGTCGTCGTCGAGGCGACGGTTGCGATCGAGCCAGAGTCGTGGGACAGCCACTGGAAAAAGGTGAAGGCATTGAATCTTAAACAGGCGCGAAAAACCGTGGCCGAACTCCGCGAGGAATCCGGCGAGCGATGATTTACGCCGACACGAGTTTCATCGCGTCAGTTTATGGTTTGGACGCCAACACCGCTGCGGCCCGGCGGTTCATTGAAGCGAGCGAGCCACGCCTGCCGCTGATGTTCCTGCACTGGCCGGAACTGGCAAAATCCTTCTGGACGAGCCATCCTGAAAACGCCGAAAAACTTTGGGATTGGGTCAAGGAGGATTTGGCCGGCGGCAAGAAACTTTATCCACTGGAGCTGGAAGCCGATGCTGTTGCCAAACGCGCCGCCGGGCTGATCGTCAACTTCTGTCCGCGCTGGAAAAAACTCCGTTCACTGGACGCCTTACACGTGG
>DATAUQ010000106.1:0-28626 GCA_036268155.1 Verrucomicrobiia bacterium
ATTTTGCTCGGGCGCAAAGATCTTCATCGGCTCGTGCTCATCGGCATTTTGTCGCGCGGCCACGTTTTGCTCGAAGGTTTGCCCGGCCTTGGCAAAACCGCGCTCGTCAAAACCATCGGCCAGATTTTGAAATTGGATTTCAAGCGCATTCAATTCACGCCCGACCTCATGCCCGGCGATGTTTTGGGCACGCACATTTTGCAGGAAACCAGTTCGGGCAAACGCGAATTGATTTTTCAGCCCGGCCCGGTTTTTACGAATATTTTGCTCGCGGACGAAATCAATCGCGCCTCGCCCAAAACGCAATCGGCCATGCTCGAAACGATGCAGGAAAATTGCGTGACGCTGCTCGGCACGACGCGCACTTTGCCGCAGCCGTTTTTCGTTCTCGCCAGCCAGAACCCGATTGAGCTTGAAGGAACTTATCCGCTGCCGGAGGCGCAACTGGACCGTTTTCTGTTTCGCGTGATGTTTGAAAATGTGGACGCGTACGTTCTCGATCAAATCATTTCCGAACGCCGTCGCGGCGAACTTCCCGCGCCGACGTGGCAGATGGAACGCGATCAGTTGGAAACGCTTTTTCAAACGATGGGAAGAATTTATTTGCCGCATCCGGTTTCGCGCTACATCGCGCGGCTGGTTTCGGCGACGCATCCCGGCGGCGCGGAAGCGACCGAACCCGTGAATAAATATGTCAGTTATGGCGCGTCACCGCGCGCGGCGATTGCAATTGCCGAAGCTGCGCGCGGAAATGCGCTCGTCGCCGGACGGCCAAGCGTCGGTTTCGAGGACGTGAAAGTTGTCGCGCAGCCGGTCTTGAATCACCGGCTGATTTTGAATTATCAGGCGCGCTTTGATCGTATGACGCCGTCGAAGCTCGTCACGGAACTGCTCGGCCAGCTTGACGAGACGGGATTGAACCTGCCGAAAGATGTGGAATTGGCAACGGCATAAAATGGAAAAACATCCAACAACCAACAACCAACAACCAACATCCAACGGCGGCAAATTTGCCGCGCGTGTTTTATTGGATGTTCGATGTTGGTTGTTGGTTGTTGGATGTTTCCTTTCATCATTTTGCCGCGCTGACGATTTTGGCGACATTTCCGTTGACGCAAACGCGATTTACACGGGCAATACATTTCACGGCTACGCCGAAATGCGCGTGAATCTGCAAAACCGTTCGCGCGGCAAAACACACGTCGTCACGCTGGTTTATCCGAACAACGGCTACGGCAATTACGGCAACAACATCAGCCGGCTCTCGCGCACGGTGACGATTGCGCCGGAATCAAGCCAGGTCGTGTCGCTGCTGCAACCGCCATTGCCATCACAAGGTGACGGCTCGATCCGCGTGGAAGTTGACAACCGTCACGAAGGCGAAGTCCGCGCGCCGAACGCGAACAACCACTGCAACGAGTATTCGCGCGGCGGCCAGATGGCGACGGTGTTCATCAGTCGCACGCTGGATTTTGACGCGGTCGAGCGCGTGTTTCAAGCTGGTCGCGGCGCGTTCACGGCGGCGATGGCAACCGGCGCGCCAGATACCGGTAGCGGTGGCGGTTATCAGCCATCAACTTGGATGCCAGATACACGGCGAGGTGGCCAGACCAATTGGCTGGCACTGGATTATACGCCGCAAGCGGTGGATAAAATCCGGATTTACTGCACGCTGTCGGTTCCAACCAGTGGAGAAATTTTATTAACTGGAATTTCCGGCACAAATGTCGCGCATATTCCGATGTCGTCAGGAAGAACCAGTGGAACCGGTTACCGGAGCGGAATGGTTCCAGAATTTTCCCTTCCGATAACGAGTGAACCGGTGAAAACAGTCACGTTAAATTTTGGCAAAATCCCGCCTTACAACATCGCGATAGATGCGGTTGAAATTTCCGGGCCGTCGGGAAACGCTTATGCCTACGATGCCCGCGCCAACAGCGACAACAGCGCGTCCGCCGCTTCTTACGCACCAGGCAGCGTGAATGCGGATTCCGTCGAAAGTTTGCGCGCCGAATCACCGGTCTCCGAGTGGAGCGAAAACTGGCTGGCTTATTCGCCGTTCGATGCTGTCGTCCTCAACGCGGCAGATTTGAGTTCAATGTCGCCGGCAGTGCTGGGCGCGATTGGCGATTATTTGCAAGCTGGTGGAAATGTCATTTTGTCCGGCAAAACCGATTTGCCAGCGGCGTGGCATCCCTCACAGAATAAAGATTTGTCCGGCGGCGCCGAATATGACGTCGGCTTTGGCCGCTGCTTTGCCTTCAGTTCGGAAAATCTTGAGGCAATTGATCCGCAGTCCGTCAAGAATCTGCGCGACACGGTGCGCGAGGCCGCGCGTTACTGGCAGACCTTGCCGGACAATGGCGGCGCGGCCAACGCGGTGCTGCCCATCGTCAACAGTTTGAAAATTCCCGTGCGCGGCATCGTCGTCATCATGCTCGCGTTCGTCATCATCATCGGGCCGGTCAACATCATTTATCTCAACCGACGCAAGCGCCGGACGTGGATGTTGTGGACGATTCCGGCGATTTCATTCGCCACGACGCTGTTCGTTTTTGCCTACAGCCTGTTGCGCGAAGGCATCACGCCGGATGCGCGCATCGCGGGATTGACGGTTATTGACCAGACCAGCCACCATGCGACGACCATCGGCGGCACGGCGTTTTATTGTCCGCTCACGCCGGGCGGCGGACTGCATTTTGATTTTGGGACGGAAGCCACGCCGCTGGTCCAGATCGGCAACGGTTCGGGAACTTCGCGCGAAGTGGACTGGACGCAGTCGCAGCATTTCACGCGCGGCTGGGTTTCCGCGCGCGTGCCGGCGTTCTTTCATTTGCGAAAATCCGAGACGCGCCGCGAGCGCATCCAGGTCGTCAACGAAAACGGAAAATTGCAGGTCGTCAACGGACTCGGCGCGCAAATCAAATCGCTTTGGATCGCCGACGCGGACATGAACGTCTATCATGCGGACAATGTGGACGCCGGGCAAAAGGCGGGGTTGATTTTGTCGAAACAATCTCAAGTTTCTGAAAAATCCGGCGCGCAGGGATTGAACCGCGATTTCGGCTTTGCCGTTGTTCGCGTTGAGGAGTTGAACGGCAGCGCGGGAAAATACCTTTTGCCAAACAGTTACCTCGCCGTGCTGGATGGAAATCCGTTCATCGAGAATGCGCTCGCTTCGTCCAGCCCGAAGCGCACGAAAAGTTCGGCGGTCGTTTTTGGAATTTTGGAATCGAAATGAAAGTCCAGGTTAAAAATCTGCGGAAGGAATTCGGCAAGACCGTGGCCGTGGACGACATTTCCTTTTCGTTCGATTCCGGCCACATTTTCGGCTTCGTCGGCCCGAACGGCGCGGGCAAAACCACGACGATGCGGATCATTTCCACGATTGAAGAGCCGACTTCCGGCGACGTTTTGCTGAACGGAATTTCCGTCTGCGAAGAACCGGAACTCGCACGGCGCGCCGTCGGTTATGTGCCGGACACTTTGCCCG
This sequence comes from Verrucomicrobiia bacterium, assembly GCA_036268155.1. GTDB lineage: Bacteria > Verrucomicrobiota > Verrucomicrobiia > Limisphaerales > UBA11358 > UBA11358. The sequence goes on from DATAUQ010000106.1 coordinate 3,494, forward strand.
CGCACGCGGACATCACGGTTCACGAATATCTGGATTTTTACGCGCGCGCCTATGGATTGCGCGGAAAAAAACGGACGCAGGCGATTGAAGCGATTGAGGAATTCACCAACGTCACCGGCATCCGCGAGAAACATCTCAAGGCGCTTTCAAAAGGCATGAAGCAGCGCGTCAGCCTTGGCCGCGCGCTGGTTTATGACCCGGACGTTTTGGTTTTGGACGAACCCGCCGCAGGCCTTGACCCGCGCGCCCGTGTCGAGTTGCGCGAACTGCTCACGCTTTTGGCCGAGCGCAAGAAGGCAATTCTCATCAGTTCGCACATCCTGACGGAGTTGACCGAAATTTGCAACGGCGTGGTCATCATTGAGCGCGGAAAAATCCTGGAGACCGGCACGATTGAGGACGTGCTCAAAAAAAGCGCGCCGCGCCGCACGGTCGCCATCCGGCTGCTCGACGGCCAGGGCGCGCAACTGCTCAAGGAGCTTTTGCAGACGCCGTTCGTCGGAAACGCGCGCGACGTGGCGAATGAAATTCATTTTGAACTGACAGGTGACGAGTCTGCCGCGTGCGACATTCTCGGCGGATTGATCGCAAAAAAATTCAAGATCATTGAATTCCGCCAGACCAAGGCGAACCTGGAAGACATTTTTATGAACGTCACGAAAGGAGGCGTGCAATGAAGTCTCCAACATCCAATCTCCAAGTTCCAGAGAAATTCCAAACATCAAACATCAAAGTTGGCGCAAGTTTGAAATTGGAGCTTGGTTTTTGCCGCTTCTCTGGTGCTTGGATGTTGGTGCTTGGAGCTTTTATTTCGTTATGACCGCTGCATTCGCCAAAATCAAATCGCGCCTCGCCAACTGGCGTTCTTGGGAACTCAATCCCATCGTCATCAAGGAATTGCGGCAGGCCGTCCGCAGTTGGGCGGTAACGGGGATGCTGCTGTTGTTTTTGATCGTGCTGTTCATCACGTCGCTGGGGTTTCTCGTCACGCAAAGTTTTGACGTGAACGAAAATATGCAGCTTGGCGGCACGATGTTTTCGTCTTTCATGGTCATCCTTGCGGGAGCGAGCGTTTTCTTCATCCCGCTTTACGTCGGCGTCCGCGTCGCGGCGGAACGGCAGGAAAACAATCCCGACCTGCTCTACGTCAGCACGCTGTCGCCCGCGCGCATCATCCGTGGAAAATTTCTCTGCGGCGCCTACATGGCGCTGCTGTTCTTCAGTGCGTGCATGCCATTCATGGCGTTCACGAACCTGCTGCGCGGCGTGGATTTGCCGACCGTGTTTTTCATTTTGTGTTACCTGTTTCTCGTGGTGTGCGCGGCGAACATGATCGCCATTTTCGTCGCAACCATTCCCGCCAGCCGGCCTTTCAAAGTCCTGTTTGCGCTTGGCGGTTTTTTTGCGTCCTTTTGGGTCGTCATCCCGCTCGTCATGGTTTCCTTTGGATTCATGCGTTCGGGCGTCGGCACAATGATGGTCGGCCACAGTTTTTGGATTGGTATGCTCACCACCGTCGTCATCGGGCTGGCTGTGACCGGTCTTTTCTTTGTCCTGTCCGTCGCGTTGATCTCGCCGCCGTCGGCCAACCGCGCGCGACCGGTGCGGATATACCTCACCGTCATCTGGCTGCTCGGCGGGCTGTTGAGCTTCGGCTGGGTGGCGCAAACCGGGGAGGCGGACCGGATGTTTGCATGGACGTATCCCACCTTCGCCCTGATGATGTTCGCCCTGCTCGTCACCATCAGCAACACCGACCAGTTGAGCCTGCGCGTGCGGCGAACCATTCCGCAGTCAAGGCTGAAACGCCTCTTCGCTTTCATCTTCTTCAACGGCGCGGCGGGCGGCCTCGTCTGGGTGTCAATGATTCTCGTCGCGACATTTCTTTTGGCCGGGCAAATCACGATGGCGTTTCCAAAAAGCGTCATCGCTTCCGGCGAAAGCGGACATTGGTTCACCATCACCACGGCCTACGCATTTGCCTACGCGCTCACGGCGCTGTTCATCCACCGGAAATTTTTGTCCAAACGACCGCCGAAACTTGCCGGTTTGATCGCGGTCTTGCTCGCAGGCGCATGGGCCATCGCGCCGAGCATCGTCCTCTTTTTTCTCAACCGGCTTTCGTGGAAATCCGTCGAGGGGCTGCAACTCGGCAACATTTTTAACGTCGGCTCTCTCCGCGACGACGGCCAGCAGCTTTACCATCTGTATTTCGCCTTCGGCTGGCTGCTGGTGATGATTGTCATCAATGCGAAATGGTTTTTGCAGCAGGCGAAAAATTTTCGTCCACCACCACTCAATGCACCGCCCGTGCTGGAATGATTTCAATGTATGGACTCCGCCATCCGACAAGCCTTGCGCGACGGCGAAAAGCTCGGACTGCGTTATGCGTTGCAAATTCCGCAGGCCGCCGCGAGCGGCTGGACCGGCACGCGCTCCGGTCGCCGCGCGGGCAGCTCGATTGATTTTCAGGATTACCGCGAATATCAGCCCGGCGACGATTTGCGTTTCATTGACTGGGGAATTTACGCGCGCACCGACCGCCTCACCGTGAAACTGTTCCGCGAAGAAGTCACGCCGCATTTGGATTTAATTTTAGACGGCTCGCGTTCGATGAATTTGGAAAACACGGCAAAGGCAAATGCTGTCGCCCAACTCGCCGCGCTGCTCGCCACTTCCGCCGCGAACGCGCAATGCACGCAGGCCGTCTGGCTTTCCGGCGAAGGTTTTCAACGCATCGCCAACGACGCGCTCATACCGTCCGCATGGGACAAACTGGAATTTGACAGCAAACGCACGCCGGAACAATCGTTTGAAATTTTGCCGCCGAAATTTCGCCGGCTCGGCGTCCGCGTTTTTGTCAGCGATTTGCTCTGGCCGGGAAATCCGATTCCCATCTTGCGCCGTTTGCGCGACGGCGCGGCGGAGTTGTTTGTCATCCAACTGCTCGCGCGCGACGACGCAACTCCGCCGGAGCATGGCAATCTCCGCGTCGTGGACAGCGAGACCGGCGACGAAAGCGAAATCTACATTGATTCCGGCATCGCCAGACAATACGCCGACAATCTCGCGCAATTGCAGCAATCGTGGAGCGACGCCTGCCGTCAATGCGGCGCGCACATGACCACTTTGATCGCCGAGGATTTTGAAAAATCAATTTCCGAACTCGAGGCAATTCAGTTGCTCATTCCGGCATGATTCCATTTCTGACTTATCCGTTCGCGTTGATTGCGATGGCCGCTTTGCCCGCGCTCGCGGCGATTTACATTTTGCGGAATCGTTTCCGGCGCAAACAAGTTTCCAGCCTCTTGCTGTGGTGCTTTCACGTCCAGTCCAAATCCGGCGGCGCAAAAGTCCATCGCCTCCAATTGCCGCTGCTGTTTTTCCTCGAACTGCTCACGCTGCTCCTGCTTGTCGTCGCAGCCACCGGGCCGCAATGGAAAATGCCGCAGTCCGCGCGCCCGCTTATCGTCGTTCTGGACGATTCATTTTCCATGCGCGCCGTGAGCGACGGTGTTTCCGCGCAGACCCGCGCCAAAAACTTTCTCGAAAAACTTTTCCGCCAGCCGCCGCCGTCCACGCAATTGATTCTCGCCGGAACGGAACCGCGTTTGCTTGGATTGGTTGCAAAAAACTGGCGCGAAGCGGACGAATCACTTGCGCAATGGAAATGCTGGGCGCCGAATGCCGCGATTGATTCAGCCATCACGCTCGCCGCCGAACTTGGAAAACAGCAGGCGAACATCCTCGTTCTTACCGACCACAAACCTGACGACGAAAAATTTTCCAATCCGCGACTCGAATGGCGCGCGTTCGGCGCTCAACTTGATAATTTCGCCATCGTCAACGCTTCGCGCACGGCATTCGGAGATCAAGACCGCTGCCTTTTGGAAATCGCCAATTTTTCCGGCAACGCGCGCTCAACAAAATTGCTGGTCCAAACCGGCACAAACGCGCAGGCGTCGCTCATCTCGCTCGGCGCGCACGAAAGCCAGCGGCTTGTTTTCAACATTCCATCCGGCACGCCGTCGCTCCGCGCAACGCTCGATTCCGATTCGCTCGCCGAAGACAACGAAATTCAGTTGCTTCCGCCGATTCGCAAGCGCGTTCGCGTTCAAGTTGCGCTCACAAATGAAAATTTGTCCGCGCTCGCCAATCGCACGCTCGACGCGACGGGATTGCGCGCCGCGATTTCCGAAAATCCCGAACTCGTCATCCGTAAAACCGACGCGATTGCGAACAGCAATTCCTGGAATTTATGCTGGTCAACGTTTGCGGCCACAAATGCGTTCACCGGCCCGTTCATCGTGGACAATTCGCATCCGCTGGCGGAAGGTGTCGCGCTCGAAGGCGTCGTTTGGGCGGCGACGCAAACGACCAATTCGCCGGGCGACATTCCGGTGATTCTTGCCGGAAATGTTCCGCTGCTTTCCACGCGCGAGGACGTTTTTGGCCGCCGTCATCTCACGTTGAATTTCAATCCTGAACTTTCCACGCTGCAAAACACGCCCGACTGGCCGGTTTTATTTTGGAACATTTTATCGTGGCGGATTTCCGAAATGCCCGGCTTGAAAGAAAGCAACGCGCGGCTCGGAACGGAAGTGAATTTGAAAACAACCGGCGAAGCGGTGACCGTCATCCAACCGGACGGAACGAAAACTTTTTTCCCAAAAACCAGCGGCGAACTGGCGCTCGAAACGCCGATGCCTGGAATTTATTCCGTCGTCGTGGGACAGGCTTCCAGCCTGTCAACAAATCAATTTTCCGTGAACGCGCTTGCCGCCGACGAGTCCGATTTGTCCGCGTGCGCGAGCGGACAGTGGGGCAAATGGAGCGAGGACACCGAGCGTCGGCTCGAAGAAGCGTCAGCCGTCTGGATTTTCGGCCTGCTCGCGCTGGCGTTGCTGACGACGCATTTGTATCTGGTGGCGACGGCGAAAGGAGGAAGCTGAAATGTTCGTCCTTTTCCAACCCGTCTGGCTCTTGCTGCTGGTTCCGCTGGCGGCTGCGTGGTTCGCGTGGCCGCTGCCGAATCGCGGGCTAAAAATTTTGCGCGCGCTGATTTTTGCCCTCGTTGTTCTGGCGTTGGCGCAATTGGCAATAAAGCTTCCCGACCGCGCTGGAACGGTGATTGTCGTCGCCGACCGTAGCGAATCCATGCCGCAGAATTCCGACGCTTCGGAAAAAGAAATCATCGGACTGCTCCATAAATCCATGAGGCCGCGCGACCAGCTTGGCGTGGTCGCATTTGGCCAGCAGGCGGTTGTCGAACAATCGCCGCAACGTGTCGAATTCGGCGGATTCACGGCGCAGGTTGGCGCGGATCATTCTGATTTGAACAGCGCCATCGAATCCGCGCTGGCGTTGATTCCGTTGGACGGCGGCGGACGCATTCTCGTTTTGTCCGACGGCAAATGGACTGGCAAAGACCCTGCGGCAGCAGCCGCGCACGCCGCCGGTCGCGGCGTGTCGGTGGATTATCGCCTGCTCGCGCGCCTGCAAATCAACGACACGGCCATTCAAAGTTTTCTCACGCCGCAATCCGTTTTGCCCGGGCAGGCATTTGTCTTGAGCGCATGGGTGCAGTCGCCGGTGGAACAGGAAATCCAGTATCAACTCCGGCGTGGCGATGAAATTATTTCGTCCGGCAGCAAACAGGTTTCCGTCGGCCTGACGCGGCTGATGTTCCGCGACCGCGCGGAAACGGCGGGCGTGAACGAATACACGGTTACGATTCAAGGCGCGACTAACGATCCGGTTCCCGAAAATAATTCCGCGCGCGCGCTCGTCGGTGTGGAAGGTTCGCGGCCGATTTTAGTTGTTTCGTCAGCCGGGGAAAATTCCGGTCTCGTCAAATTATTGCGCGGCGGCGGCGTTGAAGTTGCCGGAAAAATTCCGTCGCAATGCAATTGGTCGCTGGAGGAACTGTCGCAATTTTCGGCGGTGATCATTGAAAATGTTCAGGCGGGCGAAATCGGAATGAGCGGAATGGAAACGCTCGCGTCATGGGTCGAAAACACGGGCAGCGGACTGGCGATGACCGGCGGGCAAAAATCCTACGGGCCGGGCGGCTATTTCAAATCGCCGCTGGAACGCGTCATGCCGGTCTCGATGGAAATGCGCCGCGAACATCGCAAGTTGAGCGTGGCGGTCGTGGTCGCGCTGGACCGTTCCGGCAGCATGGCAATGCCGGCGGGCGGCGGGCGCGAGAAAATTGATCTCGCGGATTTGGGAACGGTTCAGGTTTTGGATCTGCTTTCGCCGGTGGATGAATTCGGCGTGTTCGCCGTGGACACCACCGCGCATGAAATTGTTCCGATGGACACGGTCGAGCACAACGAAGCGTATCGCGGACAAATCCTGAAAATTGATTCGGAAGGCGGCGGCATTTATATTTATGAGGCGCTCGTCGCATCGGCGCGGATGATTTCCACCGCGAAGGCGCAAACGAAGCACATCATTTTATTTTCCGACGCGGCGGACGCGGAACAGTCGGATCACTATCAGGATGTCGTGGCAAAACTTCGCGACGCCGGCGTGACGGTGAGCGTCGTCGGCCTCGGCACTGACCATGACGTGGACGCGAACATGTTGAAAGACCTCGCACAGCTCGGCGGCGGCGAATGTTACTTCAGCGACAACCCGGATGAAATCCCGCGCATCTTCGCGCAGGACACATTCACGATTGCGCGCAGCACGTTTGTTGACCAGCCGACGCTGTTTCAAATGACAGCCGGATATTCCTTGCTCGGCGCGCAATTAAATTCCGCGCCGCCACAACTCGGCGGTTACAATTTGTGCTATATCCGGCCAACGGCAAATCTCGCCGCGATTACCAGCGACGAATACAAAGCGCCGGTCGTCGCGTCATGGAACGCAGGCAACGGCCGCGTGCTATGCTATCTCGGCGAGGCGGACGGAAAATACAGCGGCGATTTCGCCAAATGGAATCAGGCCGGCGAATTTTACGCCACGCTCGCGCGCTGGGTTGCCGGCAAGCACGAGCCGCTGCCGGATGAAATGCTGCTGACGCAGGAAATTCGCGACGGCGTGTGCTTCGTGCAACTGCATCTTGACCCTGAACGCAAGGCCGATCCGTTTTCCAATTTGCCGCGCGTAAAAGTTTTGCACGGACTTCCCGGCGCGGCTCCGGCGAAAGAAACGGTCGCGCTTGAATGGAAAAACGCCGACCTGCTCGAAGCGGCGGTTCCAATTGCCGGGCGCGAAACGGTTTTGAACACGGTCGAAATTTCCGGCCAGCAGCCCGTCGCGTTGCCGCCGGTTTGTCTGCCGTATTCGCCGGAATTTGCGCCCGACCAGCCGGGACGCGGCGCGGCGGCGCTCGCGGAAATTGCGACGACGACCGGCGGAAAAGAGCGCGTTGAAATTCCAAAAATCTGGGGCGAGCTTCCGGTCAAGTCGCGCTACGTCGAGCTTGCGCCGTGGCTGCTGGTGGTGGCGACAATTTTGTTTTTGCTGGAAGTGTTGGAGCGGCGCACCGGCTGGGTTTCAAGATTGTTCGGTCGCAAAATCGCCTTTGCCCAAGTTCCGACGGAATCAAGTGATGCGGAAGTGCCTCAAGCTGATCCGGTGCGAAAACCAATTTTCCCGTGGCTCGTCCGCAAGCCGGTGAGGACGACAACTGCGCCTGCCGCCGCCGGAACAAAAAACATCGCGCCAGTTTCGGTCACGCCTGTAGAGACAAAATCCGCGTCGGAAAAACCGGCTGGCGCGGAATCCACATTTGACGCTCTCCGCAAAGCCCGCGAACGCGCTAATCGTCGCACAGACAGGGAGCGTTAGCGGGAGGAGCGTTCCATTTCTTAATTTTGTCCCAATCTGCCGGTCGAACATCTGCCCAAAATCCGTCCCATTAGTTCTGAAATTCGCGCGGCGAAGTTTTTGATTCGGCACGCACTTTTTCGTTCGGAATCAGTAATGGGCAAATGTTTCAAATTTCACTCTTTTGCAAAGTTTTCAGCGTGGACGATTCCATCGCCTCAATTTGTCCTGCTTGCCGCGCGCTACCCACCGCCCTTCCTGCGCTTCATTTTGTTGTTACAATGTTGTTACACCCAACGCACATTTTGGTGCGTTTTCGTGCGTGAAACGCCGTCTTGACTATGGCTCGGCAAACGTGCAAATTCGCGTGTGTTTATGCCGTCGGGATGCACATTTACGCAGGGTCACGAAAGCCTCTAGTTTGGCTTCGACCCCCTCCGTCGGCACCAATAAAATCAATGTATCTCTGAACTCCGTTGATTTTTGGGTCAAGTTTGCACGCTTCGCGGCGGTCGGGATTTTTTGTGGCCGCTGAAAGATTTAGATTTTTCCGGCCTCGGCAGCGCGCTGCCAGATATTTTTTCAAAGCAGGTTCGTCAGTCAGACCGGCGGCTCGACTCCAGCAATGACGCGCTTCGTCATCGTGTTTCATCAAGTGCAGAAGATGTCCGCGCGCAGCCCAAAACGGTTGGTAGTTAACGATGCTGTTCGATGGAACGGCGTCGGGCGCGGAGAGTCCGGCGGTTGTATTGCCAGCTTGACGACTTGCATCATTTGAACTTCACAAATGCAGTCGCAACGGAATCATGCCCGAACGGATAAACCCCGCCTTCTCGTAAAAGTGAATCGCCGCGCCGTTTATCGAATCCGTGAGCAACGTGATTCGAGTGCAACCAGCCGTGCGCACCCGATTGATCGCCTTATGGAGTAATTGTCCGCCGATACTTTTCCCCCGCCAATCTGGATGCACCACCATGTCTTCAAGCCACGCCGCGCGACCGCCTTCAGCGGTGCTGACGGTAAATAATATGCTCACCATGCCGATGACGAATTTTCCTTTAGTCGCACAATAAATCAATCCCACCTCGGGTTGATTCAAAATGAGGCGAAGCCCGCGTGACTGTCGCCTGGCGTCAGGTTTGAAATCAGCTTCCTGTGCGAACAATAATGAAAGCAATTTGCAAAGCTGGTCGGCGTCAGCAGCCGTGGCCTGCCTGATGCGGACCTTGTCAATGGGACACTTCATAACACCATTCAAATTAACTTCTAACCGCCAATGGCCGTCATCACTCGCTGCGGCTGATAATTTTCCCGAAACAAATGTTCGGACGGCTTTTGCACGAGCGTTTCGCAAATCAATTTATGCAAATGCTCCGCGTCAACCTGCGGGCGCAAGGCCGGTTTCAAATCCGTTTCCAGATGATTGCCGAGGCAGGGGCGCAGCTTGCCATCGCACGTCAAACGCATCTTGTTGCAGCGCTCGCAAAAATGCAGATCGCTCAATGCGCCGATGAAGCCCGCCGTCACGCCGCGTTTTTTGAGCCGGAAATATTTCGCCGGGCCAAAACCAAGCGAGTCATTAAGCTTCTCCAATTCATCCTCGCGCTGCAATTGTGAGAACAATTCCGTGACCGGGAAAAAATTCTTTTCGCTCAACATTTCCGTCAGACTCACCGGCATCAGTTCTATGAAACGAATCGCCACGTCGTGTTCCGCCGCGAAGTCGAGCAGCCGGAAAATTTCGCCGTCGTTTTTCCCGCGCATCAGCACCGTGTTCAATTTCACCGACTCGAAGCCAAGTTCTTTCACGAGCTTGATGCCGCGCAACACCGGCGCGACATCGCCGTTCGTGATGGCGTTGTAAATCGCCGGATCAAGCGCATCGAGGCTGATGTTGATGCGCCGCAAACCCGCGTCGAATAAAGGTTTTGCGAGTTCCGGCAGCCGCGTGCCATTCGTCGTGAGCAGCACGGATTCGACGCCGCGCGTGGCAATCAAATCACGGACGAAATCCACCACTCCCGGACGGATCAATGGTTCGCCGCCCGTCACACGAAACCGTTTGAATCCCAGCGAAACGGTTGCCCGCACAATCGCAAGCAATTCGTCGTAGGTCAGAATTTCCCCGCGCGGCAGCCAGTCCGCGTAATTTTCCGGCAGACAATAAAGACAACGCTCGTTGCAGCGATCCGTGATCGAGATGCGCAAATAATCAACCGTGCGTCCGAAAGAATCTGTTTGGTTCAAATTCATTTTCCATCAACCATCAACTGTTTTCCGTGCGGGTCTTCACCGCGCAAATGCGCCAGACCTTCGCGCATCGCCGGTGCGAGAATTTCCAGGCACTCGCGCACCGCCGATGGTTTGCCTGGTAAATTTATGATCAAACTTTGTCCGCGCGTGCCCGCGACCGCGCGCGACAAAATTGCCGTCTTCACATTGGCGAACGACTGTGCCCGCATGATTTCGCCGAAGCCCGGCAATTCTTTTTCCAAAATTGCTTTCGTGGCTTCCGGCGTCACGTCTCGCGTGGAAATTCCCGTGCCTCCCGTCGTGACAATTAAATCACATTTCAACTCATCCGCAAATTTTTTCAGCGCCACCGAAATCAAATCCACCTCGTCCGGCACAATTACCGATTCAAACTTCGCCGCGCCGCCGAGAAACTCGCGCAAGACGTTTTCGATCTCCGGCCCGCTGCGGTCTTCGTAGATTCCCGCGCTCGCGCGGTCGCTGATGGTGATGCGCCCGATTTTCATTCCTTGATTTTCTGCACGACGCGAATGTTCTCGATTCGCATCATCTTGTCCACCGCCTTGCACATATCGTAAAGCGTCAATGCCGCCACGCTCACGCCCGTCAAAGCCTCCATTTCCACGCCCGTTTGCGCGCTGATTTCCGCCGTGCAAACAATTTCAATCGCCGCGCGTCGAACTTTGAAATTGATTTCAACATGATTCAACATCAGCGGGTGACACAACGGAATCAATTCGCTCGTCCGCTTCGCCGCCTGAATTCCGGCAATTTGCGCCACAGTCAAAACGTCGCCTTTCGGCAGCGCGTTTTTTTTCAGCGCGCGGATGGTCGCCAGCTGGCAAATTAATTTTCCTTCGGCAACCGCGCGTCGCCGCTGAATCGGCTTGTGTCCGACGTTGACCATTTGTGCGCCGCCGCGTTCGTTCAAGTGCGAAAATTTTCCGTTCATGTCGTTAAAAATTCAACTTCTGTTCCGGCGTCAATTGAACTGCGGTTTGCCGGAACGCGAACGAGCGCGTTTGTTTCCGTCAAACAAGTTATGTCGCCGGAGCTCGCCCAAGCCAGCGGATGCAAACCGGCCAAATCCAATCGCGCCGGCCAAAGTGTTTCGCGCGGACACGGCGCGTCTTTCAATTTTTCCGCCAATTGGCCGCGCAGAAATTTTTTTGGCTCCGCGCCGATGAGTTTCGCCAAAGCGGTCGCGACGAACAAATGAAAACAGACGAAATGCGACAGCGGATTTCCCGGCAGTCCAAATGCGATCCGGTTCCCATTCACGCCAAAAATCAGCGGCCTGCCCGGACGCACGTTGATTTGCGAAAAAACAATTTTAAAACGGAGCCATTCAAGCAACGGGCGCGTGAAATCTTTTTCACCCACGCTCGCGCCGCCGGAAACCAAAACCAAATCGGCGTTGTCAATTTGCGATTTGCGATTTGCGATTTGCGATTTCGCCTGCTCGAAATTTTCCGACAAATGCGATTGCTCCAGATCGAACGAAAAATCTTGCAGCAGGCCACGAATCAAAAATGAATTACTGTCGCGGATTTGTCCGGGTTTTGGCTTCTGGCTTGGCGGAACAATTTCGTCGCCGGTCGTGAAATGACAGATGCGCAGTCGCGGGCTGACCAGCGGATTAACATTTCCCGCCGTCGCCAGCAACGCCAGTTTTCCCGCGTTCAAACGCGCGCCGATTTTTACAATTTGCGCGCCCGCTTTCACGTCTTCGCCACGTTTGCGGATGTTCAGCGAATTTTCCCGCCGCAGAATTTTAATTTTGTCGCCGCTGCGTTCGACATTTTCCTGCATGACGACGCACAGATTTTCGCACGGCAACGGCGCGCCGGTCGCAATTCTCACCGCCTCGCCGGGTTTTAATTCGCGCGGTTTCCAGTCGGCGGCATGAAGCGTGTCCACGACTTGAAATTTTTCCGATTCGTCATTTTTCAAAATCGCGTAACCGTCGCGTGTGGAGCAATCAAACGGCGGCAAATCTTCCGCCGCCAAAACCGTTTCGCGCAGCACCCGGCCAAAAGATTCTTCCAGCCGGACACGAACGCCGGGCAAAGGCTGGCAGCGCGATTGAATTTCCGAAACGGCTTCATCGAGCGGCAAAACTTTTTGTAGCCGCCGATGTGAATCGGCGGAATCGGAAGCCCGCAAATTTACATTTGCGGCTACGAGCGGCGTGGCGCGGCGTTTCCAGATCGGCACGTCTTGCTTCAGACGATTCATAAATTCAGCGAGCAATGCAATCGCTTCGCCACGATGTGTCGACGCCACGCCGACGTAAATTGCTGTTTCGCCGACGGGAATGATTCCGACGCGATGGATGACTTTTGCCGCAAGGCAGGGATTTTTTTTGGCAATTTCTTCGAGCAGCCGGCGGATTTCGCGTTCGGCCATTTCGGGATAGGCCTCGTATTCGAGCGCGGAAATTTTTCCGCCGTTTTCCAAATCGCGCACGACGCCTCGAAATTCAATCCACGCGCCGTGCGCGCCAATTTGCGATGGCGCAGAAATTTTTTCCGCGATAAGCTCGTTTGTCAGTTGAATTTCAATTTCCATTTAAGAAATTTTTTAGCCGCCCGAAACGGGCGGAATCAATGCGACTTCATCTTCGTTCACAAAAACAGTTTCCGCATCAACGTATTCCCAATTGCGCGCAAGCCTAGTGTTTTTTTGATGGTGAGCCAGCGCGGGGAAGTTTTCGATCAAAAATTTCCAGAGTTGTTCGCAATTCTGCGGCGACGACAATTCGATTTCAATTGAATCGCAACCGGTCGCGTCTTTGAGTTGGGCAAAAAAAAGGACGTGCATAAAAATTTCAAGCGGCTTCAAGCAACAATTTTCCGCCGGCAAAAATCAGCACGCCCGCCAGCACGCGGCTGAAGGTGACGCTGCTCCAGCGGCGCGCGCCGAGATGCGTGCCGAGTAGCGCGCCGATGACGGCGGGCAGCGTGAGCCAGAGCAGCGGCCCGGCGTGCGTGATTTTTTCCCAGCCCGCGCCGGCGAGTCCGCTGATGGAATTCACCACGATGAATCCTGCCGCGATGCCGCCGGTGGTTTTTGGCTTCACCCAGCGGAACAGATACAGCAACGGGCTTAAAAAAACGCCGCCGCCTATTCCTGTCAATCCCGCGAGAAATCCCAGCGCCGCGCCGACGAGCAGTGCGAACGGCAAAAAACATTTTCGCACGGCCATATCATCCGTCTGCCAGTGTGAACGGAACAGCAGAATAATTCCCGCCGCCGACAGCACCGCTCCCAAAATGATTTTGTAGGTTTGCGGGCTGATGTGGATTTTGCTGCCAAGAAACGCAAAAGGAATGGACGCGACGGCGAACGAAAGGAAAACTTTCCAGTTGAAATGCCCGGCCTGATAAAAGCGCCAGAACGCGATGCTCGCGACGAAAATGTTGGCGATCAGCACCGCAACTTTGGCAGACGCGGGCGCGACGCCGACGAGCGCGAGCGCGGCGAGATAACCCGTCGCGCCGCCGTGTCCGACGGACGAATAGAAAAATGCGACCGTGAAAACGGCGGCAATCAAAATTATCCAGCCAGCCGCAGTTGGGTCATGCATATTTGATTTTCCAATTTATTCGCCGGGATAGGCGGCTTCTATGGGAAGTGAGCCGGGTTCGCGAAAATTTTTCAAATCCAAATCCGACGGTTTCATGGCCCGAACGTGGGTGTCATAAAACAGTCCATTCAGGCGTCCATTATGGCGTGGCGGATAATGCGTCTGGCTCGCCGAGCCGCCGACAAACGGCAGATACGGCGGACGCGGTGACGTGCTGACGCTGGAATCGGAACAGCCGGGCGTGCGGCGATGATCCCACATGACAAGCCGGTCGCTGGTTTGCGTGACGAAATTGTCGCGCTGCGCCGGCGGGCTGCCGGTGCTGTAATTCATCGCGTAAGCGCACTGCCATTGCTGCTCGATGGGACACTTGAAAATGGTGTTGCTGTTCGTTGTGCCGAGAAATTGCGAAAGCAGGCCGTTTTTGTAAGTTGCTCCCGGTGTGCCGTCGGGAACTTGATAGGGATCGTAAGGTGCCCACCAGATTTCGTTCGGGCCAGTCGGCGGCGGCGTGCCTGCGCTCGTGCCGCTTGGCACGGGTGACGACAGGCCATAAGGATCGTTCGGCGTGTCGGGACACATCCGCTGTGGGCAATTCACGTCATTATTATCGCCGCGATACATTGTGTAGGCAAGGCCGGTTTGCTTGAGGTTGTTGAGGCACGTCGTTTGTTGCGCCTTCGCCTTCGCGGCGGCAAGCGCGGGCAAAAGCATCGCGGCCAAAATCGCGATGATGGCGATGACGACGAGCAGTTCGATGAGGGTGAATCCTTGATTCCTCACACGGCCAAATAAAACACGAACCGTTATATTTAGTCAAATATAACGGTTTGAAATCTTCAGGCGCGCAACAATCTTTGCAGCACGCGCCAGTCTTTTTGAACGGCCAGGAAACTGTCTTTTTCAATTTGCTGATACAACCCCAGCAGGCGGCGCCCGGACGCCGTCACTTTTGCGCCGCCGCGATCATGTCCGCCGCGCGCGGTTGCGATGATCGGTTCCTTGAAACAGTCGTTCATGATCTGGATAAGCGACCACGCGCGCATATAAGACATATTCATCCGTTTGGCGGCTTCGCCAATTGAGCCGGTTTCCGCCACAAGGCGGAGCAAATCCGCCTTGCCCGGGCCGAAGGCGATTTTCTTTCCACGCATGACTCGAAAACGCGGCTGCAATGAAATTGAATCAGACGAACCGATTTTCTTTTTCATGCATGAAAGAAATTTTTGGTGAATCAGCGGGCGAATCCAATCCATTGGAACGCTTTCGTGATTGCGCGAAAATGGAATTGCGCGCCGGTTTTGTCAAAGGGAAAGACAAAAGGCGTGCCGTTTTAATTGGATTCAATCTGAACGGAATCGCCCGCGCGAATAATGCCGCCTTGCAGCACGGCGGCGTAAGCGCCGACGCGCGCCTGGTTGTGGCGCGCAGCGGCTTTCAAAATACCGTTGTCCTTGGGCAAATCGCCTTGCGGCAGCGTGGTCATGACGCAGCGACCGCACGGGCCGGTGATTTTTATTTTCACTTCGCTGCCGATGGCGAGGATTTTTTCGTCCCATTCATTTTCGGGAAAGCCCTTGAAGTCGGGCGCGGTTTGGATGACCAGATTCGGTCGAAACCGGCGCGTTTCAAATCGGCCTTCGGGATACAACGCGCGAAAACTGTCGAGTGTTGCTGTCGTCAATAAATGAATCATTCCGAGATCAAAAAAAGTTTCCGCCGGCATCGCCTCGTCGGTCACGACATTGCGCTTCGCAAGACCGTCAATGTCCGGCCAGTATTCTTCAAGCGTGCCGGAAGACGTTGCACCTTTCAGAAAACGAACCGGTTTGCCCAAGCTCGATGACAGTCGCGTGGCGATGTTTTTGTCCTCGGTCGAAACCGTGCTGCCGTCTGGCAAAGTAATCCAGACGGACGGCAAAGAATCGCCGTTCACCGGCTGGTCGAACGCGGCGCGGAAGCTGAAGAGCGTCGGCCATTTGGATGGATTTTTCGCGCTGGCGATTTTTCCCGTTTCGGCGTCGGCGATGGCGAAGGCGCGGTCGCCGTGAAAACCTTTTGCACCGACGCGCGTCGCGTTCAGTTCCTCGCCCATCATGGATTTGACGGGATAACGATGGAGCGAGGCGACGGAGCCGATTTTTGTTGCGGGCATACGTCAGGCAGTTGCTGTGTGCATTTTTTTGACTTCATCGCGGATTTCAACGAGGCGTTCGGGTTTCTGATGCTGCATCGCCATCACGCGCAAGAGGCCGAACCAAAGGTATGCCAGAAAAACATAAGGGAAATAATTCACCGGCGCGGCGGGCACGGGATAAACTAGACCGATGGCTGGAATCAACATCAACACCAGCGTGACAGCGGACAGCGCGATGTGCTTGGCCTTCAGTTCACCCCGCTTTTTCAAAAAGCCGGGCGCGGCGAGTGTGATCAAAATATACGCGCCGGTGAAGCCCATCGCGCCCATCGTGCCGGCGTCGTTGAATTCGTCGAGCACCGCCATGCCAAAGTGCGTGAGGACAAAATAGCAAACCGTCACGACACTGAACATGATTATGGCCATGACCGACAGCGCGATGTGTGGAGTGCCGTGTGTTTCATGCGCGGCACTGGTGGATTTGTGGAAGAAATCGTGACGTCCCATCGCATACATCACGCGCGCACCGGCGTTCATGCACGACGACGCCAGCGCGAAGAAACTGAACATCGCGCCCGCCGAAAGCAGCGGCCACAGATAGTTCACATGATTCATTTGCGCCAAAACATTCAACGGCGCATCAATCTGGTCGAGCGTGGTCGTGTAGCCACGGGTTCCAAGCACTTCGGTGTAGCTGGTCAAGATAAAGAACAAACCGGTCAATATGAGGCTCCAAATGATTGATCGTGGTATGGTTTTTAACGGGTTGACCGCTTCCTCCCCAAATGCGGTTGAACTCTCAAATCCGACCAAACTGAAAATCGCCACTACCGTGCCCATGCCGAGGCTCATCAGCGACATACCTTTGAAACTGAATTGCGCCGTATCGAGTGCGAAATGGTGATGTCCCAAAACAATGACCACCAGCAATAAAATAAAAAAGCACGAGAACGCTTCCATTCCAAGCATCACCAGCGTCGAAATCCTAATGTCCTTGTAGGCCATCATGAAACACGTTCCCAAACAAATCGCGAAGAGAACTGGCGGCGGCAGATGAATGTGAATTGCGTCCAATAATTTGCCGGAGAAAATCGTGAAGCCGGTCGTTCCCGCCAGGCCGATGAAAAGATAGGACCACACCAGACACCAGCCGCACATGGCGCCGCCGGTGAAACCCAGGCCGCTCGAAGCATAGCTATACATTGAACCGGAATTGGTCGTGCGCTTGGCAAATTGGTTCAAGTTCAACACGACGAACAACAACAAGGTTGTGCCCAGCGCGTAGCCAAGCCAGCTGATGTTGCCGATGGTGGCAAACATCAGCGGCACAATCAGCGCCGCCGTCATCGTCGGCGAAATGAGCGCGATGTTTTGCGCCAGCAGTTCGGTGAAGTTCAGGCAGTTCGATTTTAATTTATTCATGGCAGTTCCTTTCGATTTTTGGATTTTATTTTTGTTTTTGTAAAACTGATTTTCGTCTGGCGCGGTTTCGCGGAACCGGCCATTTGATTTTGCGGCTTCAAATCCAGCAGGCGTATCGCCGGAATCGCACGGTTCTGACTGTTTGCCGGAAGCATCATTTGGCTTGAATTGCCCACCGGCGAAGCGACCAGCAAAACTTCCGCGTCCTTTTTCCCTTTTGCAATCAGGCGATGCGGCAGCCGCGAATCAAAATGCGCCGCGTCGCCCGGCGACAAATCGTAAGTCTTGCCCGCCAGCGATAATGTCAGCGCGCCGGACAAAATATAAATCCACTCCTCGCCGTCGTGGTGGTAATGCTCATCGCCAGGACGCGAAACCGGCACCGTGACCTTGATCGGCTGCAGATTAAAAAAATGCCCGGCATGGGATAACGAGACATATTTTAATCCGTTGAGGTTTTTTTTCACGGCGTCCGCACCACGCACAATCACGCACGGCTCTTTTGCCAGTTGCGATTCAAACAGCGACGCTAGAGAAACGTCGAAAATTCGTGAAAGGGTCAGCGCAGCGGCGATCGAAGCCTGGCGGCCACCAGATTCGAGCCGCGACAAAAAAGCCTTGGACAGACTGCTGCGACAAGCCAGTTCCTCCAATGTCCAGCCGCGCTTGAGCCGCAGCTCCCGCAGCCGCGCACCAAAGGAATTTAACTGCGATTGAACCTGATCCTCCAGTTGCGTCGGTTGTCTTTCAGACAACTCTTTTGTCATAAAGTCAACCAAGCATCGCAAATGCCAAATCGGACAGGCAGTTGTTGCGTCGAAAAAACCCAGCAATTTTGATGGTTTTTACCGACGCAGAAAAAAGATTTTGAAAAACTGACAGGCCTGCCTGTCGTAAATTGCACAGCGCGAATAAATCGAGACCGAAAATCCAAAATTAAAATGCAACCGCGTCGCCCACTCGCAATGATTTTCCTGACTCATCCGGCGGGATGGAGGTGTTGACCGCGAACCGGTAAAAATGGTTGAAGCGCTGCACGTTCGCCCATTCGGGCAGAAATTTTTTGCGCAATTCCATGAATCTCTTTTGAAAATCCGTGACGGCGTTGCCGCTGTCTGGATCGCGCACAGGCACGACGCAGCGTTGACATGGGTTGTGGCCGAAAAATTTCACCGCGCCGATCTGAAACGGCTTGAGTTCGCCGGGCGCGCCGAAAAGCCGGTCTTCGCAAAACGGCTCATCGCCGGTAAGTTCAAGATTTGTGCGAAACCGGCGGCGCAAATTTTCCAGCGTCAATTCGGGAAACCATTTTTGGATTTCGCGCAGGCTGGCGTCGCTCGTGATGGTCGGGCCAAACGCCTCGCGGTCGTCGGGAAAACCTTTTTGCGGTTCGCGTCGCAGCGTGACGGCAAATCCGAAAAATTCGCCCAGCCATTTTTCAATTTTTTCCGGCGCGTCAAAATAAAACTGCGCGGGCGCCGGTCCGCCATTTTGCCAGAGTTGAATTTCCCTGATCTCCGCGTCGAATTTGCAGCGCAACTCATGCACGCGCGCCGTGCGCTTGCCGTTCACGACTATGCCGTCTTGGTCGAAAATCGCGTAGATGCGGTCGTTCGCCAAAATGCCGCCAGATGTGATTTGAGTTTGCCCGACGGACAGGCCGTCCAAAGATTTGATCGGGAAAATCTGAATTTGGCCGAGATGCACCCAGCTTTCAATACAACATCAAATTATCTTCCGGCAATAAAAATTTCGGCGACAACTTGCATTGGCAAATGCTTGCCCCCGATCTCGGCGACAAATCCAATTAAAAAAACATCCTGCTTTGCCAGCGCGCCGTCTGATTTAAGTTTGTCGACCGTAGCACCTCGTCGCCGTGTCCGGCGACAACAGTTGCCATTGCTAAATTCGCGATGAATTGCAAATGTGTCACTCCGACTGCCAACAAATCATATTGGAGTTGCGTCTTGCCTGAAAATTTTGGAAGTTAAAAAGCATGTGGATGAGCAGAAACAGCAATTTTTAACCTTTATGAACAAATCTGAAAAAACGAGGTGATTTTTGGGGGACAATTGGGGACAAAAATATTGTGGAAGGATGCGGAAATCTTCGCTTTGTGGCAACTTGACCGATGAAGCGAAACAGGCAAATTAGCTTTTATTGACAATGTTTTTCCGCATCCGCGAAAATAAACGAAATCAATTTCGATATTTTGACCCCATCCGTCGGCACCATTTCGCAATCTCAAACGCACATGGCCTTCAAAAATCTCCACACGCAGACGCAAGGCGTCCAATTGCTGCAACGCTCACTCGCTCGCGGGCGGCTCGGCCATGCCTATCTATTCACCGGCGACCAGCTTGACGAATTGGAATTGCTCGCGCGCACGCTGGCGAAAACCCTTGTTTGTATGAATCCAATCCGCACGAATGGCGTCACCACCGATTGTTGCGACGAATGTTTGAATTGCCGCAAAATTGAAAATGGAAGTCACGCTGACGTTCATTGGATACAACCCCGGGCCCGGTCGCGCATCATTGAAATTGAAAACATCCGCGACCTGATCCGCGAAGTAAATTTGAAATCAACCGAAGGCGGCCATAAGATTGCAATCATTTCCCAGGCGGATCGCATGACCAATCCCGCCTCAAAAAACGCCGCTGCCAACGCTTTTCTCAAAACGCTCGAAGAGCCGCCGGAAAAATCCGTTTTGATTTTGCTCTCGACCGAACCGTCGCGGATTTTGGAAACCATTTTGTCGCGCTGCCTGCGCCTGAACTTTTCCGGCCATGACAACCGCGAATTGAATCCCGCCCAAAACGACTGGCTGGAAAAATTCGGCGCGCTCGCCGCAGGCGGACAAAAAAGTCTGCTGGGCCGCTACCATCTGCTCGAAACGCTGCTTCAAAAGCTAGGCGAAATCCGTTCGCAAATTGACGAAAAGTTTGCCGCAAATTCTCCGCTCGAAAAATACGACGAAATCGAAAATGACTTGCGCGAAAAATGGGAAAAAGAACTGGACGCCGCCGTCGAATCCGAATATCGCCGGCAGCGCGCCGATCTGCTTTTGCTCCTGCAGCGGTGGCTGCGCGATGTCTGGTTGCACACGCTCGCCGCCGGAAAAGATTTGCTGAACTTCCCGAAAATTTCCGGCGCGGAAACTGTTGCCAGACGAATCTCGCCGCATCAGGCTTTGGAAAATTTGCAAACGCTGGGGCAAACACAGCGGCTGCTGCACACGAATGTGCAGGAAGCGCTCGCGCTCGAAGTCAGTTTGCTGAAATTGCATTTTTAATTTCAGCCCGCTGCGGATAAAATCTGCGAATGAAGTCCGAGAAAAAATCCACCGGAATGGAATTTTACGCGCTCGCGTTCGGGCTTTTTCTCGGCCTGACGATTCTGAAATTCGGCAACCCGGTCATCCTTGACAGCAAAATCCCGCCGCCAGTTTCATTTTCTGAATTTTGGAATGATCCATGGCCGACGCATTGGGCGAACTGGATTTTTCTGCCACTCGCATTGGTGGGCGCGGTAATCATCTTCTCAAGAAAATTGCGTTGGCCGGGAACAAAATGGCTTTGGCTGCTGCCATTGTTATGGTTCGGCTGGCAGCTTTTTTCCGCCGCGCAAACCGTGGATGCCAATCTCACCGCAGCGACGCTCTGGCAATTTTTCGGCTGCATCGCGTGCTTTTTTTTCGGCGCATTTTTGTTCGGACGCGAGCGCACGGTGCGCTGGCTTTTGATCGGCGTGCTGGCCGCGTTCACTTTTTGCCTCGTGCGCGCCATTGACCAGCGACTTTTTGAATTTCCACAAAGCCGCCAGATGCTGGTCCATGGCGAACAGGCTGGCTGGACAAATTTTCCACCGGAAACGCTTTTGGAAATGAAACGCGATCACAGCATCATCACTACGAACGGCGCGGACATGGCAAATCCTGCCATCCTTGCTAAACTTGCCAAAGGCCGCGTCAATGGCACGCTGGTTTATCCAAATGCGTTGGCCGGAATAATCTTGCTGCTGTTTCCAATTTCACTCGTGCTCGCGTTCAACAGCGCAAAACGATTGCGGCCAGTCATTCGGGCAGTTGTAATCGTGCTTACACTTTTTCTGGGCGGAGCCGGATTTTTTTGGACTGGTTCAAAATTGGGCTGGCTCATCGCCATTGTAATTGGTTGTTTATATTTGTTCCGGCTAAAATGGTCGGTGCGATTAAAATTAATCTCGTTTGCGGCGATAATTGTGATTGGTCTCGGAATTTTTGCGGTTCGATTTCACAACTATTTTTCGACGGGCGCAACGAGCGTTGGCGCGCGTTTCGATTATTGGCGCGCGGCGATGCAAACAACTTTTACTCATCCGTTGCTTGGAACCGGGCCGGGAACTTTTCAATGGCCTTACGAAAAACTCAAATCGCCGGAAGCAGAAATGGCACGACTCACGCACAATGATTATCTCGAACAGTTTTCAGATTCAGGAATCGTGGGCGGAATTTGTTATGGAACATGGATTATATTGTCGCTGGTCGTGATTGGCCGGCGCGTCTGGAATTTTGACAATCCGATGACCTTCGCCATTTTTGCCGGACTGCTCGGCTGGTTCATTCAAGGAATCGGCGAGTTCGGACTTTATGTTCCCGCTTTGGTTTGGACGGCTTTTACTTTGTTGGGTTGCCTGCTCGGACTGTCGGCAAATCAAATGGACAAGCGGGGTTCTTCAAATTAACCTTCCGACCGTAAATGAAGATTTTATTTCTCAACGGCCCGAATCTGAATCTATTGGGGCAGCGCGAGCCGGAAATCTACGGTCACACGACTTTGGCGGACATCGAAGCCCAGGTGCGCGAGCGGGCTGGCCAATTGAAAGCAGAAATTGATTTCCGGCAATCCAACGGCGAAGGCGAACTGGTGGACTGGATTCAACAGGCCAAAGGAAAGTTCGACGTGATTGTGATCAACGCGGCTGCTTACACTCACACGAGCATTGCGCTCCGTGACGCGATTGTCGCCAGCGGCGTGCCGACGATTGAGATTCATCTTTCTAATGTCCACGCCCGCGAAGAATTTCGGCATAAGTCTTTAATTGCCCCCGTTTGTCGGGGACAAATTACAGGTTTCGGCCAAAAATCCTACATTCTAGGACTTGAAGCTGCCATTGACGTTAAAGAAAGTAAAAAATCTCGTTAAATTGACATTTTTATATTCAATTTAATGGATTTATGGATTCAAAAAATTTATTGATTTTGATTCTTGACGCTCACCCTGCTTGGCAATAAGCTATGGCCAGATTTCAATAGAGTCATTTTTTGGCTCTGATTTCTGGCTGAATTCTAAAAATTGAATTCACTTTAACGAAAACGACTTGTGGACTTAAAAGATATCAAAGCCATCATTGACTTGATGAAGAAAAATTCCATCACGGAATTCGAGTTGGAACGGCAGGATTCAAAAATCAGGTTGAAGCGTGGATTGAATGGAAGCGCACCAACAGTTCAATATGATGAACCTGCCGCTGGAATTACAATTTCACCGCCAATTTCACCCGCTTCAACCGTCGCGCTTCAACCGGTAGCGACAGGCGAAATTGACATCAAATCGCCGATGATCGGCACTTTTTATCGCGCGCCTTCGCCGGAAGCGGGCAATTACGTCGAAGTTGGAACGGAAGTCAACGCCGACACCATTGTTTGCATTATCGAGGCGATGAAAGTGATGAATGAAATCAAGGCCGAAATCAAAGGCGTCGTCACGCAAGTGCTGGTGGAAAGCGGCAAACCGGTGGAATTTGGCCAGCCTTTATTCAAAGTCCGTCCGAACTGAAACAGCGACGCAGTCGTTGAACCTGGTTTCACTGAAAGCCCATGTTTGAAAAAATTCTGGTCGCCAACCGCGGAGAAATTGCCGTTCGCATCATCCGCGCGTGCAAAGAACTGAACATCCGCACCGTCGCGGTTTATTCGGAGGTGGACGCAAATTCCATGCATGTCCAGATGGCGGATGAGGCCATTTGCATCGGCAAGGCGGCGGCTTCGGAAAGTTACCTCCGCATTGACCGCATCATCAGCGCGGCGGAAATCGCGGATGTGGATGCGATTCATCCCGGCTACGGTTTTCTTTCTGAAAATGCTCACTTCGCGGAAGTCTGTGAAAGCTGCAATATCCGGTTCATCGGCCCAAACCCGCGCGCAATGAGCGCACTTGAAGACAAGGCCGTCAGCCGCGCGCTCGCCAAAAAGGCCGGTGTGCCGACGCCGCCCGGCTCCGAGGGAATCGTGGAAAATGAAAAAGACGCGCTGGTCATCGCCAAACGCATCGGTTATCCGGTGATGATCAAGGCGGTGGCGGGCGGCGGCGGACGCGGAATGCGCGTGGCTCACAATGACATTTCGCTCGTCAAAGGCTATCACACGGCCCGCACCGAGGCGGAAAAAGCGTTTGGAAATTCCGGCGTCTACATCGAGAAATTCATCGAGAATCCGCACCACATTGAAATCCAGATTCTCGGCGACAACAAAGGCCACATCATCCATTTGGGCGAACGCGATTGCTCCGTGCAACGTCGCAACCAGAAGCTCATTGAAGAGTCGCCGTCGCCGTTGCTCGAAAATAAATTCCGTAAATTGCGCGATAAAATCGGCAAGGCCGCTGTCAAAATCGCCGAGGTAGCACGCTACACGAATGCCGGCACGGTGGAATTCATCGTGGACAACGACGGCAATTTTTATTTTCTAGAAGTCAACAAACGCATCCAGGTTGAACATCCCGTCACGGAAGAAGTCACGGGCATTGACCTTGTGCGCTACCAGATTTTGATCGCAGCGGGCGAATCTCTCCAACATTCGCAAAGCGATATTCAAATGAAAGGACACGCAATTGAATGCCGCATCAATGCCGAAGACCCGTTTGACGATTTTCGTCCCAGTCCCGGTCGCCTGGAAATGTATTACCAACCCGGCGGTCGCGGCGTGCGCGTGGACACGCACGCTTATGCCGGCTACACGATTCCGCCGACCTATGATTCGATGATCGGCAAGCTCATCACCACCGGCAAGGATCGGCGTGAAGCGTTGGATCGCATGAATCGCGCGCTCTCCGAATTCATGGTCACCGGCATCAAGACGACCATTTCCTTCCAGCAGGCGATCATGCAAGACCCGAATTTCCGGCGCGGTGTTTATTCAACCGCCTTTGTCGAACAACTGCTCGGCGGCGCGCGGCGCGAGTTGATCGAAGAAAAAACTTAAATTCCAGTCGCCCGAACTTTTATCCGCCCGTTTTTTCTTTTAGAATTAAATTTGACAGCCGCCGGACGCCGCTTATCTTTGTTTGCTAAAAGCTATGGCTGACATTCCTCCAATCAACCCGGGCGCACCCACGGGCGCAGAGCCGATGAAAAAATCCACCGGCCGCGTGCAGCCCAAAAAAGAAACCGTCCGCATCAATTTGCCGCCCAAGCCGACCGCCGCGCCGACCATCAAGTTGCCGACGCTGCCGCCCGGCGGTCCGACCGGTGCATCCAGTGGAGCACCCATGCAGCCGCCTCCGGTCGGCGCACCTGCGTTGCGCTCTTCCGCCGCTCCGGCCGCTGCCACACGCACTGCCGCCGCTGCACCAGCCGCTGCGTCCGCTGCCCAGCGTCCCGTTGTTTCCCGCCCGGTAGTCGTGTCGAGTATCAGCCCACTCGATAAAATCCTTGCCATCGCTGCAGCCGTTGTTGCTCTGGCAGCCATCGGCACCACGGTTTGGATGATGATGATGCTCAACGCCGCGCTGAATTCTTAATTTTGGGTTTCAAACAATTGATTTTTGACTTATGGCATCTCCAGTGATTTCCGCGCTCACGCAGGATAATTTTGAGAAAGAAGTTCTCCAGTCCGCCACACCTGTCCTCGTGGATTTCTGGGCCGAATGGTGCGGCCCGTGCAAGATGATCGCACCGCTCCTCGACGAA
>DATAUQ010000107.1:0-14744 GCA_036268155.1 Verrucomicrobiia bacterium
CGCGGAACCCATCTATCCCATTCTGATTTCCAGTATTCCCAGATGTTGTGGGAAAATCACTAGAAGAAGCAAGTCCGAGCGATATAATAATTTGATTCGCAAGCCCATACGGAATGTTCTGATTGTTAAGGTTCGTTGACCATACGCTAGTGTCGCTTGCACCGTATACTTGTTGGATTTCCGCGCTCAAATTGCGGCTACCATTCGGGCCGCTCAATTGCACATAATCAATAATTCTCCCGCTGGTCACGTCCACCATGAGCACTTGGAGATTATTTGTGACCGCCAACCCCCATGTTGGGTAAGGATATGCTGAACCATTGATCAGGACATTAGTCTCATATGGCAACGACAGATTGGTGGATAAGAAAGGGCTGCCGCCGTTAAAACGATACATCGAAACCGGCACGAAGTCGGCGTTCGTGTTCAGAGGAATTTGAAATGATGATGGAAAAAGAGACTGAGAGTTGTAACCCGGCCAGACGTTGTTAGTCGAATTTGGAATTGGGATGGAACCTGAAAGAATCATGGCTGCATTGGTGCTAAAGCCTTCATCATTCGTCAACACCATGGTCAGGTAGTTTGTCACGAAAATATTCACCGGACGTGTATAATTGCTGGCGTATGAATTCCAACATTCCACACCAAGCTGATTGGTAGCGCTAAGATTGAACATCTGATTGACCTTATAAGTATTTGCCAGCGCATTTGTGCTCGCGCGCGTGACCTGCAACTTACGCGTCAGTTGAAACCCGCTTTGCATCGCAAACTCATTGAAGTTTGGAAATCCTTTCTTGGCGCCAATAATCAGCGGCACGCCGAATACAAGGTCACGTGGTTGCGCCGCAAGCGTGGTGAGGACACCCGGACCAAAATTCAGATTAAGCAATTGATTCGCCAAAAAACTTGTGTTCACCACTTCAACGAAATTAGTGATATAAACATTGTTATTCTGCACGCTGAAAATGGGCTGGAAGACGGTAGGCAATGGTGTCAGAGGCGATAAATTGTCATAGTAACGATTGGTCGTCGCGTCATACATATTTGCCGCAAGTTGAAGCAGGCGATTGACGGCTGACGAATAGACAAGCCTGCCGTTCGCCCAAACAGGAATGGCCGTCACACCAAACGGTGTTGCGTTCGTGCCAAAAGTGTTTGTGAAATTATTGAAGTCTGCGGCAAACCAGTTGGTCGTGTAGAGGCGCAGCATCCGGTCGGCGGCATTCGTGAAAAACCGGATGGGTGTCCACCCAATAAGATTCGTTTCCGCGCCGGGAATGACATTGCCATTGAAGTCCAGATTATCGTAATTCAAATTCATCTTGCCGGATTCCGGCGTGGAATCCGTGCCTAGTTGCGCGAGCAGCCGGTAAAATGTGTAGCGGTCGTAGGTGGAGACGGTGCTTCCACCAAAAGTATTTGTGCCGACGTTGAGCAGGCGTCCTGTGAAATAATTACCCGCAGCAACCTGGCCAGCCGAAACTCCGAAACTGGTTTTACTGGCATCGAACAAATCCGCCGTCAAGTCGAAGAAATGATTCGTGTTGTCCGAACCGACCCAATAAGAAGGAATGAAAGGAACATTTACCACTGGCAACTGCGTATTGGTCATCAAGTTTCCAAAAGTGTAGCCATCTATGCCAGCATTGACCAAAGCCGAATATGCGTTCGCAGATGGGATGGCCAGCGTGTTGTAGTTGCCATTGTAGCGATAACTCAAAAGCGAAAGTGCATCGGCAAAAGCGGTGCCACTGTTGTTGATATTTGCAGATTCGTTATAAGTGTAAGATGCGGCAATTGTATCCCATTCATTCGTGTTTAAGTCGGCGAGAAATGCGGCCAGGTTTATTTCCCAAGAGCCGACGCCTTCATTGCGGAAATATCCGTCATTTGCAAAACTCATAGATGTGCCGCTTTTTGCCTGATTGTGAATGGCGTTCAAATCCAGCGCGCCTCCGGCGGGCAGGCAGACGAAGGCGTAGCGTGAAAGGAATTTGTTGTTCGGCCCGTGCGGCGCATCGGGTCGTTCCAAAACGCCGATCCATTGCGGGTCGCCGATTTCGGGAACACTGTTGCCCGTTGCCACGCCAAAATTGTTTGTCTCGCTTATCAAGCCGCTGTCTTCAAATTTTCCATTGCGGTTGAGGTCGAGGTAAAAACGGAAGTCATTTGTGCCGGTCGTCCGGTCGGTGATGAACACCGGCGCGCGCGGACTTAAAAACAGGTTGGCGATGTTTTGTTCAAAATCGCCAGCCGTGTATGTTCCGGGACCACTCAAAAAATCGTAGTTGACGTTGGTTGGATTGTAACCGCTCACGCTGGCATTGAAACCATACGGATTAATATAATTCGTCGAGACGAGCAGGCTGGAATTGTAAGGGTTCGTCGTGGCGAAAATGCTGGCGATGATCTGCGCCTGGGCGTTGGCAAGCGCGGAATCGGCGGCGAGCCGCGCGGTGGCCGTGTCGGTGGCCGTGGTGACGGAGCCGCGTTCGCGCCGGCTGATGGCCAGGAACGCAACGGCCATGATGAGCGTCACGGAAAGCAAGATCAACGTGATGATCAGCGCGATGCCGCGTTGGGAGTGACCAGTGACAGGTGACGGGTGACAAGCTTTGCAGCCCGTCACTTGCCACTTGTCACTTGTCACTTTTTTGTCGCTTTTTATTTTCATTGATAGGCGGCGGGGTCAAAATTCGGGATGGCGACGCGCTGGCGGAAGACGTGGACTTTGCCGGCCTGGTTTTGCAAATACTGCCACTGCGCCGGAACGGAAGGCGAAGGCGACTGCCCCGCGACGGCCAGGGACTCGGCGCGCTGCAGGGAACGGTCTTCGAGCGTCGCCATCTCGATCTCCACGGACGCGGGCAGCGCGTTGCTGTAAAACAGGCAGCCGACTTCGCCGGGAATAAATTCGCCGGAGAAAACCATGGAATTGGTCAGGATGTTGTTCCGGTTAAAAACAATCTGCGCGCCGTTCGCATCAAAGGCGCGCACGCGTAAATCCACCACGCCATCCATCAGGCGGCTGTAATTGGTGTTGTTCGGGAACTTCAGGAAATTTTGAAAATCCGCGTAGAACAGATTGGAGGCTGAATTCGCCGATGCCATCGGGCGCGAGGTGGAAAAACGGTAGAGCGAATAGAGATTGATAGGCGACAAATACACGGCGTAGCCCGTGCCATACCACGTCGGCACGCCATTGTTGTTACCCGAACTCAAGATGAAAAAATTTTCCACGATGTTCGTCCGTTGAAAACTGGGATCGCTGATGCCGACCAAGGATTGATGCAACGC
Organism: Verrucomicrobiia bacterium; assembly: GCA_036268155.1. GTDB lineage: Bacteria > Verrucomicrobiota > Verrucomicrobiia > Limisphaerales > UBA11358 > UBA11358. Next base: position 3,298 of record DATAUQ010000107.1, read on the forward strand.
CGGATAAGCAGTGAAATTAGCGATGTTAAAATTCACCGCGCCCCGAAAATTGTTGTCGGCCAGATTGGTCTGTCCGAACGACGGCGACATTTCCTTCAAATCCTGGGCGATCAAATCCATCGCCGCGCGGCCGGATTCCAGCACGTCGGTCTGCGTGATGCTGGCGCGGAAGGCGGCCTGCGTGGTGTTGAAGACGCCCATCAACGCGATCACGATGAGCGAGAGCAACGCGATCACCACCATGATCTCGATGAGCGTGAAGGCCGAGCAAGTGATGAGTGATGAGTGATGAGTGACAAGAACCGGCTCATAGACCGTTCGTCTTGTCACTCGCCACTCGTCACTTGTCACTGTTTTTTGTGTTTTCACGGCGCGTTGGTGAAGGATTGCGATTGGAAAAAATAAAGCATCTGCCCGATTGAATTGGTCGGCAAAATCTGTCCCGCAACCGTGGCGCGATATGTCTGCCGTCCGCTGCCGACACCGCCGTTGGGAAGCACCGGCCAGAGAAAAGTCAGGCGCACTTCGCGCAGGTTGGCGGCGAGCTGCCGGGCGTAAGCGGGAGGTCCATTAGTATACAGCAAAGGATTGAATATGTTTGTATCCACCGCCACCGCCGCATTGACGCACAGAAGGCGATAACCGAAAGCGTCCTGTTGGATGATCTGGTTGTCCTGCGGCGGTTTTTCCGTGGCCGCGCCGCTCAACGAACGGACATAGGTGATGATGTGGTTGCTGTAACCGCCGCTGAAAAGATTGTTGGTGGGATTAAAATTCAAATCCGTGAATTCCGGCGTGCTCAAAAGTCCGACAATGTTCAAACCATTGGTGATGGGGAAAAATGGTGGTGATGAAATTTTTGTAATTTGCGAACCTTGCAGGCTGTAGCCATCAATTCCCGATTGGGGCGTTCCATTATTAATTGGGAAAAAAGTCCAATAATTCGTGATGGCATAAACATAATTCGTCAGATCATCCAGCCCGCGCGCGCCGTGACTGATGGCATCCAGAAAAACGGTGGCGTCCTGATTGACGACGGTTTCCTCGCGGTTGTCGCGCTGGACATTCATCCCCAGCGGCAGCACGCCGATGATGGCGACGAGCGCGATGCCGATGACCGCCAGGCTGATGGCGATCTCGACCAGCGTGAAGGCGCTTTGGAAAATTCGGTGGGGCGAGGCTGCTGACGAGCCGGCTCGCGAGGACGCTCGCCCCACCGGATTACCACCAAAGGTTGTCAGAAACAATTTCATTGAATCTTGAAAAATTGCAAAACGGCGCGGCCGGTCAAAGCGTCAATGTGGACCACGTTGTAAGCCACGCCGGTGCTGTTGCCGGGCGGAACTTCGGTCACGCCGCTGGCCGTCACGGGAGTCAGTTGCGGCGTTTTGGTCGTCCCGTCATATCCGTAAGCCACGCTGCCGCGCGCCAGCGGAATGTCGGCGTTGTGATAATTTCCAGAAGCGTCCACTTCCGAAACCAGCCGTCCAGAATAATCAAAAGCGATGCAGGGCATCAAAACAGTGGTCGAACTTTCGGTCGGAAACGGCACGAAAAAATTCGTGAACGCGGGAATCGGCGAACTGTTGTAATCACTTTGCCACTGCGGAATCGTAAGTGTGGTGAGCGGCGCGAATTTTTGCGCGGCAATAAATGTTCCATCCGGCAGCGATTGCCACGGCGCGAGATAATGCCATTGATGGTTTCCAGGCTGGTCGCCGACGGCGCCATGCGCCACGAACGTGTAACCGCTCAATTGTTTGTCCACCAGATTTGTTACGACCGATTGCTGGGCGGTCGTCAGACTTGCCAGCCAAGTGGTGTTCCAAAAATTTGTCGGAACGAAAACCATGTAAACCGTCGTGCGGTTGGCCATGGCCAGTTGGCGCGCGCGACCGACGTCGTCCAGCAACTGCCGCGCGGCGCTGACGGTGGCGTCCGACTTGCCGAGATTTTTGAGCGCGGGCACGGCCAGTCCGGCGAGGATGCCGAGGATCGCGATCACGACCAGCAACTCGATCAGCGTGAAGGCGGGCAAGTGACGGGTGACAAGTGGCAAGTGACAAGAAACGCGACGTGCGCACGAGGCCGAAGCCTCGTCACTTGTCACCCGCCACTTGTCACTTTTACAGACTTTCACAACAACAACCTTCAAAAAACGTTTACTGCCAGCTAAAAACATTGTCTTTGTTGGCGCCAATGTTGGCTGTCGAGCCAGTGTCAATTTTCTTATCTGGTCCGGCAGACCACACCATGACTTTCCCGTGAAATTGAAAATTATTGTTTTGCGTGGTATCCGGGTTGATCAAACCATTTATGCCGGGATTGTTATTTGATCCACCTCCAGATACGACGGTCGAAGAATAAAACGCATCTTTGCAATTCTCGTCATAATTCAAATCCATCGTGATGATGTAAGGATTGCCCCACGGATCGCGATAAACCAGGTCCGTGCCGACGCCGGATGAAATATTGTCGCCTGACATTTTTGCGTTCAAAAAAGCGGTCTGCTGCGGATTTTTTTGGTAGTTGACGTTGGCCGTGGCGCCGGAACCGTCGGGATAATTTGTGATGTCCATCAAAATGGCGATCACTTCGGAATTGTTTGTTGACCAAATCCCTGGTCCAAGTCCATTGGGTGACGTTTGGATTAACAACGTGCCGCCATAGGTAAAATCATTTGTGCCATTGGCTGCACTTTGCACGCCGCTTGAAACCGGAAACCGCCCATAGGTTGAATCGTAATTTTGGATGGCCGTGACAAGATCCTGTATTTCCAGCCTGGCCTTGGCTTTCTGCGCCCTGACTTTGACCAGCGCCATCACGGGCAGCAGCAGTCCGGCCAGGATCCCGATGATGGAGATGACGACGAGCAGTTCGATGAGGGTGAAGCCCGCCCACTGGCGGCGCGATGGAAATGAAATGGTTTTCATGGTCTTGGAATGATTCAGGTTGCAGCGCGCAGTATGCAGAACGGACGGCGATGCGGGCAATCGTTTTGTCCCGCGACGACTGATTGGCGGCGGCGTTTGCATGATGATTTGCGGATGCCACGCGCAATCGTGCCAGTCCACGGCCACGGAATTTTCGCGGCGCACAGTTTCAAGTTTGGCATCAAGGCGCATAAAAAATTTCAGGGCAGCGGGCTGTTGATCTGGACTTGTTTGGTCCAGTTGCAGATGAGATAAAATTTAGGACTGAATGTAAGAGCGATTCTATTGGTCGTCGAACCAATTGAGAGTTGAATCCATAAATCATACGAACCCGGATTGTTCGTGGGATTGGACGAATTGTAACGCCATGGATTCAGGCCGATGCTGTTGAGCGGACGATAAATTTGATCCGGCCCGCCGACGGAGGCAACCAGTAAGTCCACACCAACTGAACGTGTGACTGGATTATTTGTGTATTGCCGCCAAATCTGGCTGGCCTTCAAATCTGGCAGAAAAGTTTTGGCCAAAGGCGCATCCTCACCCGCCCCGGGTTTGCTGCAATTCAAAAAACCATTCACACTTGCGCTGCCGAAAGCAGTGGGCACCTGACCTGCCTTGATTTGAGAGCCATGGTCCAAAGTGGTGTATATTCCGGTGCTTGCGTCGTTGGTTGTGCCCACCAATTCATAATAAAGTTGGTTGACCAATAAATTATTGGGGTTGCTTGGCGGGTAAATGCCATAGGCCGCCTTGTAGCGTTCAATCGCCGTTTCTATCTGCGCCATTTCCGCCTGTGTTTTGCTGATATACGCCTTCCGTTTCAAGGAAGATACAATCGGGACGGTGAACGCCGCCAGAATGGCGATGACTGCGATGACGATGAGCAGTTCGATGAGCGTGAAGGCCTCAACATTCGGCTTGCCTTTGACGACCGAATTTTGATTCCCGATTTTCTGATTATTTTTCATGGCAGTTTATTTCAGTTCCTGTTCCATCCGTTCGCTCAACCATTGCTTGATCATGCTCTGGTAATTCAGATACCGCGACCGCGCGAGCCGCTTGATGCGCGCGAGCATCCGCGGGTCAATCCGCAGCGTGATGGTCACGGACTCGGACGCCTCGGCATTGCCCGCCGTGGCCGCCTCCATCAGGCGCAGGTCCGGTCGGTTCTCCGACCAGAAGTTCGCCTCGGCATCCTCGCTGTCGAAGAGCGGCACGTCTTCCCAATTGGCAAAGGTTTGCATCTGTTTCTCCGATTCATCCTCATCATCCCCGATTTTTAGTTTTTGAGAACGAGAATGAGGATGACGATGAGAATGATTTTTTAAGACAGCGTCTGGTCCATTTTCCGCTGGTAAAAAAATCTTTCTTCCGGCTCGAACGCCCGTGCGTGCAGGACGCGGATGGATTTTCCGTTGGTGCGATACACGCTGACAATTCCAAGCCCGCCCGCCGACATCCCGAGGTTGAAAAATCGCGCCTGGACGCCGAACCTCGGCGAATCGGGCAGCAGCCGGACGGCAAAAGAATCTTCAAAGGACTCCTCAATTTCCCGTTGAGTCAAAGAACCGTCCAACTCGAAAGGCGCATTGTTCCAATCGAACTCCATAACGGTTAATTGTAAATAGCGCGCCCATGCAATGTGATTACAATGTATTTACACTCTGGCGGCATAATTGTCAACGGTTTTTGTGATTTTTTCCAAAAGTGCCGAAGAATTCGGCTGATCACTCGCCGCCACCGCCACCGCCACCATTATCACCGCTCATCTGGCTGATCATGGAAATGAGGGGCAGGAACATGGCGATGACAATGCTGCCAACGATGACAGCCAGAAACACGATCATGATCGGTTCCAACAACGAGGTCATGGAGGTCACGGCGTTGTCCACTTCTTCGTCATAGTTGTCGGCGATCTTCAGAAGCATTTCAGGCATGGCACCGGTCTGTTCGCCGACGTCCACCATGCTGACGACCATCGGCGGAAAAACACCGGAGGCTTCCAGCGGCGCGGTGATGGTTTCACCTTCCTTGACGCTCTCGTGGACTTTGCTGATGGCGTTGCTGATGATGACATTGCCGGAAGTCTCCCGCACAATCGTCAGTGCCTGTAAAATGGGGACGCCGCTGCTGACGAGGGTGCCGAGGGTGCGGGTGAAGCGGGAGATGGCCACCTTGCTGATGACCGGGCCGAGCGCGGGCATCTTGAGTTTGAACTTGTCCCACAACAGCCGCCCCAGCTTCGTCTTGTTGATGATCAGCAGGAAAATGATCACGCACACGGCCACGACGCCCATCGTCCCCAGAATATGATTCTTGATCATGTTGCTGATCCCCAGCACGAACAGTGTGAACCACGGCATCGTCATCTGCATCCCCGCGAATACCCCCTGGAACTGTGGCACCACCCACACCATCAGCAAAATCAAAATCCCAAACGCCACGATCATCACCGCCACCGGATAAAACAACGCCGCCTTCACCTTGCCCTTGATCTTCTGCGCCTTCTCCGAAAATTCCGCCAATCGCTTGAGCACCACCTCCAGCACACCGCCCAGCTCGCCCGCCTTGACCATGTTCACAAACAACTTGTTGAACACCTTCGGATGCTGCGCCAATCCCTCCGAAAATGTGCTGCCCCCCTCGATGGACAACGACAGCTCGCCCAGAATATTTTTCAAATTCACATTCCGCTCCTGCTTCTCCAGCACGCGCAACCCGCGCAGAAGCGGCAGACCCGCATCCACCAGCGTCGCCAGTTGCCGTGTGAACGTCGTCAACACCTTCGGTTTCACCCCGCCGCCGAGGCCGGGGATCTTGATCTGGATCTGCATCGCCCCGCCCTTTTTGCCGCCCTTGCTTTTGGCCGGAGCCTTGCCCTTGACTTTTTTACCTGCGGCCTTGTCCTGAACCTTGTCGGCCTCGATGATTTTTGTGGGGAATAACTGCATTTCCTTCACGCGACCGATGGCTTCGTTCTGGCTGGCGGCTTCAATCGAGCCTTTGGTCTCGGCTCCGCGTGAATCCAGCGCCACATAATCGTATTTAGGCATAACGGTCAGGTATATTTAACTACTTCTTCAATGGTTGTATCACCCTCGAAAATACTACGCAAACCGTCTTCGCGCAACGTAATCATGCCGAGTTCGACCGCTTTCTGCCGCACCACCACTGTTGGCGCACGCTCGTTGATCAATGTGCGGATCGCCTCGCTGACAATGAGCAATTCAAAAATTCCCTTGCGGCCTTTGTAACCCGTGTCATTGCAAACGCTGCAGCCGCGCCCATAATGAAAAACCTTGTCGCCCAGATCGTGCGGCGAAAGATTGAGCATCGCCAGTTGATCTTCCGTCGGCTCGAACGGCGTGCGGCAATTTTTGCAAACCGTCCGCACCAGCCGCTGTCCCAGCACGGCCATCAACGTGGAAGAAATCAAAAACGGTTCCACGCCCATGTCCACTAATCGCGTGACAGCGCCCGGCGAGTCGTTCGTATGCAGCGTGCTCAAGACCAGATGCCCCGTCAGCGACGCCTGCACGGAAATCTGCGCCGTCTCCAGATCGCGCATTTCCCCGACCATTATTATATCCGGATCCTGGCGCAAAAATGAACGGAGCGCCTTGCCGAACGTCATGCCCACAGCCTCATGGATGGCAACCTGCATGATGCCTTCGATGTCAAATTCCACCGGGTCTTCGGCGGTGAGCAGTTTGGAATCAATCGTGTTGACCCGGCGCAGACACGAATACAACGTCGTCGTTTTGCCCGAACCCGTCGGGCCGGTGACGACAAAAATTCCATTGGGCCTCAAGATCACTTCCGACACAAAATCATAAACCATCTTCGGCAGGCCGAGCGATTCCAGTTCCAGATTCACCGACGAACGATCCAGCACGCGCAACACCACCGATTCGCCAAATTGCGTCGGCAAAGTGGACATGCGCAAATCCACCTGCTTGCCCAAAACATTGTGCGTGATGCGTCCGTCCTGCGGCATCCGGCGTTCGGAAATATTCAGGTTCGCCATGATCTTCAATCGCGAAATCACGGGCAGCGCGAGATGTTTTGGCGGCGGCGCCATTTCATAGAGCGCGCCGTCCACGCGGTAACGGATGCGGAATTCCGTCTCGAACGGCTCGAAGTGGATGTCGCTTGCGCGATCCTGAATGGCCTGTTGCAACACCAGATTCACGAATTTCACGATGGGCACTTCGTTGGCGAGATCCGCCATGAGTTTTTCGTTGTCGGCCGCCTCGTTCGCCTCGCGCGCGAAATCCTTGCCCGCGCCGATTTCTTTCAGGATCTCCGCAAAATTTGCCGATTCGTCCTGCCCGTAAAGCCGGTCAATCCCCTTGTCAATTTCCGTCGGATCGGCCACAACAATCTGGATGTCGCGTTTCGCGGAAAAATGGATTTCATCCGCGCGCGCCGGGTCGAGCGGCTCGGCCAATGCGACCTGCAAAACATCGCCGTTCAATCCGACGGGAAGGCAGCGATACATCCGCGCGGCGGTCACCGGAATGGTCTTCAAAAGTTCGGGGGAAATTTCCCGGTCGCGCAACGAGACCACTTCCGTGCCGAGATACGTCGCCTCGACGTGCAGGATGTCGTCGAGCTTCATGATGCCGAAGTCCTGCAAGACCTGGATCGCGGGTGCGTTGCTGCGCTTGATCTCGGCGACGACGTCCTCGTATTGAAGGTCGTCAATGAGACCCTGCTCTTTGACGAGCGAGAGCAACGGACTTGAAATGTCTTCGGCCATTTTTAAAAATTATTTCTGTGCGGTCGGCACGGATTTGCCGCCGCCCTTGCCTTTGTTGCCGGACTGTTCCAGGTCCAGTTCCTGCAACTTCGCCATGATCGTCGTCGGGTCTTGCGCCTTGGTGATGACTTCCTCGCGCGCGATCATGCCTTGCTGGTATTTTTCAATCAGAAAACTGTCCAGCGTCACCATGCCGAATTTCGAGCCGGTCTGGATGTCGGACTGGATGCGGAAAGTTTTGTTGTCGCGAATGAGCGCGGCGATGGACGGCGTGTTGACCATGATTTCAAAAACGGCGACGCGGCCCGGCTTGTCAATGCGCGGAATCAGCAGTTGCGAAATGACCGCCTGCATGACCGTCGAAAGCTGGATGCGCACCATTTCCTGCTGGTTCGTCGGAAACGCGTTCGTGATACGGTCAATCGTCTTGGCCGCGCCGGTCGTGTGCAGCGTGCCGAAAACCAAATGGCCCGTTTCCGCCGCCGTGATGGCCGCTTCAATCGTTTCCAAGTCGCGCATTTCACCGACGAGAATAATATCCGGGTCCTGGCGCAACGCGCGGCGCAAAGCCTCGGCGAAATTCGGCACGTCCACGCCGATTTCGCGCTGTGTTATCAATGCCTTTTTGTGTTTATGGTAATACTCAATCGGGTCTTCGACGGTGATGATGTGCGCCTCTTCGCGTTCCTCGTTGATGATGTTGATCATCGAAGCCAGCGTGGTGGTTTTGCCCGAACCGGTCGGGCCGGTCACCAGAACCAATCCGCGCGGTTTGTAGAGCAGCTCCTTCGCGCTGGGTGGAATCCCGATCTGCTCCATCGTCAGCAGCTTGCTTGGAATCTGCCGGAGCACCATCGCGAAATTTCCTTTTTCCTTGAATACGCTGACACGGAAGCGCGCCACTTCGCCGAAAGCAAAACCGAAGTCCGCGCCGCCGCGTTCGCGCACGCTCTGGATGTGTTCTTCCGACGTGATGCTGCGCATCAATTCTTCCGTGTCCTCCGGCTTGAGCGTGGGGCCTTCCACACGGTGCAAAATCCCGTGCACGCGGATCACCGGCGGAACGCCCACGCGGATGTGCAAATCGGACGAACCTTCGGACACGACCAACTGCAACAAATCTGACATCGAGTATGACATAATTAAAATTGCGAACTGCGAACTGCGAACTGCGAATTTTTTCCGCGCAATAATTTGTTTTGATTCGTCATTTGAAATTCGCCATTCATAAATTTTCTACGCTTCGTCGCCCACGGTGGAGCGGATGACTTCCTCGGGCGTCGTCAGGCCGGCTAGGATTTTGCGGACGCCGTCCTCGCGCAACGTCCTCATGCCCATTTCGCGCGCGCGCGCGCGCAGGACGCTCGTCGGCGCCTGGTCGTAAATCAATTTTCGCGCCTCGTCATCAATCACAAAAATTTCAAAGACGCCGAAGCGTCCGCGGTTGCCGGTGCCGTTGCAGTTGTTGCAGCCGCGGCCTTTCATCAGCGTCGCGCCCTTCAACATTTCCGCCGTGATGCCCAGCGCGCGCATTTCGGATTCCGTCGGCTCATAGGGACCGATGCATTTCTTGCAGATTTTGCGGACGAGCCGTTGCGCCATGAGACAACGCGTGGATGATGCGACCAAAAACGGTTTCACGCCGATGTCCACGAGACGGGCGACGGCACCGGGTGCGTCATTCGTGTGGAGCGTGGAAAAAACCAAGTGACCGGTGAGCGACGCATTGATGGCGATGGATGCTGTTTCCAAGTCGCGGATTTCCCCGATCATCACGACGTTGGGCGCCTGGCGCAGAATCGCGCGCAACGCGGCGGCGAACGTCAGGCCGACTTGTTCGCTTACCTGCACCTGGTTGATGCCCGCCAGAATATATTCCACCGGGTCTTCAACGGTAATGATTTTTTTGTCGGGACGGTTGATGTAATGCAGGCAGGAATACAGCGTGGTCGTTTTGCCGGAACCGGTCGGGCCGGTGACGAGCAAAATTCCGTCCGGCATCGCGATCAATTTTTCAAACGTCGCCTGATCGTCCGTGAAAAATCCGAGTTCGGGCAGACCGAGCTTCAAACCTTCCTTGTCGAGAATACGCATCACGATGCTTTCGCCGTGATTCGTCGGCAGGCAGGACACGCGCAAATCAATCAGTTTGTTTCCGACTTTCGACTGGATGCGTCCGTCCTGCGGGATGCGGTGCTCGGAGATGACCATGTTCGCTTGAATCTTCAGGCGCGCGATGATGGACGGCTGCAACCGTTTTGGTGGCGCTTTCATTTCCTGCATCACGCCGTCAATGCGATAGCGCAGGCGGAATCTTTTTTCCAGCGGCTCAAGGTGGATGTCCGACGCGCGCAGTTTGAAGGCATCCACGATGATCTGGTTCACAAGCCGGATGAGCGGCGCATCGGCATCCACCGCCCCGGCGTCATCGTCGAGCGGGCCGACTTCGACATTGCTTTCCGTCAACTCCTGGATCACGTCCTTGAAGATGCCGTCGTCCAGCGCTTTTTTTTCCCCGCCGTAATATTTGGTGAGCGCGTTCTCGATGTCCTGCTCCGACGCCACGCGCAATTCAATCTCCGCGCCCAGCAGATGCGTCAGCGAATCAATCGTGTTCAAGTCGGAGGGGTCGGCGATGGCGACCGCCACTTTGTTGTCCGATTTGAAAATGGGCAGGACGCGGTATTTTTTGGCGACGTGGCGTGGGATGATGGAAAGGACGTCGTCCTCGATTTTCATCCCGCCGAGATTGACGACTTCCGCGCCGAACTGCGCGGCCTTGGCCTGCGTCACGTCCGCCGGGCGGATGACCTTGTTTGCCACCAATAAATCCACGACGCCCACGCCGGCAGCATCGGCCTCCGCGCGCGCTTTGCCGACCTGCTCGGCGTTGGTGAAGCCCAAGTCAACCAGCAAGTCCAACAGATAATCGTCTTTTTCTGCCACGATGATTTACAGCAAACGGTTTTTGATTCTGGAACGCGCGAAGAACTTTTCATCTAACACGGCAAATGTCAATGCAGACTCACGCTTTCACGCAAAAATTTGAGCTGACGTGTCCCCGTCCGGCAGGACGGAATCTCGCGGGCGGGATGGCAAGCCAGTTTTTTCCGTCGCCTGACGCTGCGCTCGGCGACGGGACAGCGCCACAAGGCGGCAAGGCGTTTGGATGATCAGTCTGATCAGGCGAGCTTGCTTTCTTTGTGAAGCATTGGTAGCGAGAAGCCATTCCAGCGTTTATTTTTTCACGAACGATTTCAAATAAATGTCATAAATCAAATGGCGAAATAGAAACATTTTAATTACAAGGCGCGTTTCGCCGAAAATTGACAAGGCTTTGTTTGATCAACCTGTGCATAAATTCTTTCGATTTCTGATTGACCGGAGTTGCGGCGTATGACGAAATGATAACCCTAAATTTATTCAGATGCCGAAAGTAGCAATCAGGAATCCAAATGGCCCGAGGACGGGCGGAACGAAATACGACGCGCACCACAAGGTGCTATCGCAAACCTATGGCGCGTTCGCGGACCTGCGCCGCGAGCTTTCCGACTCCAAGGAAACCGTCCACGGTCGCGAGGACATCCTGAAAAGTTTCGCGACGTGTCCTAATTCGCAACGCTCGTGGCTGCTGCTTGAAGATTATTTTGAAAAGCTCCTGCTCTCGCGCAAAGATTTTCCCGACACGAACTGGTGGCCGAAGCTGCTGAACGCGACCGGCAAAACCCGTTTGGAAGAACTGGCGTTTTTAT
>DATAUQ010000108.1:0-14577 GCA_036268155.1 Verrucomicrobiia bacterium
GCCGGATCGCGGCAACTCGGCGGCGGCGCAACTCAAGCCCGGCGATTTCGATTGGGAAAATATTTTTGGAAAAATTGGAACACGCTGGTTGCACACCGGCGGTATTTTCGCCGCGTTGTCCGAAACGACGGCGGCATTGACTATCGAAGCAGTGAAGGCGGCGAAGAAACATGGCGTCGTTGTCAGCTATGATTTGAACTATCGTCCGTCGCTCTGGAAATCCATCGGCGGCTTGAAAAAAGCGCAGGAGGTGAATCGTGAAATCGCCAAATACGTGGATGTGATGATCGGCAACGAAGAAGATTTCACCGCATCGCTCGGCTTTGAAGTGAAAGGCGCGGATCACAGCTTGAGCCACATTGAGACGGATGCGTTCAAGGCAATGATTAAAACCGCCGTGAAGGAGTTCAAGAATTTCAAAGTAGCCGCGACCACGTTGCGCCGCGTCATCACCGCGACGAAGAACGATTGGAGCGCGATTCTCTGGCACGACGGAAAATTCCACGAGAGCCGCAAATATCCGGAACTGGAAATTCTAGATCGCGTGGGCGGCGGCGACAGTTTTGCGAGCGGCTTGCAATTCGGCTTCCTCGAATTCAACGATGCGCAGAAGGCAGTTGAATACGGCGCAGCGCACGGCGCGCTCGCCTCAACCACGCCCGGCGACACTTCGATGGCCACGCGCAAAGAAGTGGAAAAAACCTTTGGTGGCGGCAGTGCGCGCGTGCAACGATAATCAGGAAATTTTAATTTATGAAAACACCGGCAGAATTATTTTCACTTCAAGGCAAAGTGGCGGTTGTCATCGGCGGCACGGGTTTATTGTGCGGCGAGATGGCCGAGGGTTTTGCGATAGCGGGCGCGACGGTCGTGCTGGTCGGACGCAACGCCGAAAATGCGAAAATGCGCCTCGACAAAATCGCCAAGGGTGGCGGCACGGCGGAATTTTTTTCGGGCGACACGACTTCCAAGGCCAGCCTGGAAAAACTTTTAGCCGACCTTGTCGCCAAGTTCGGCAAGGTGGACATTTTAATGAATGGCGCGGGCGTGAATTCAGCGACGCCATTTTTTGACATCACCGAAGAGGAGTTTGAAAAAATCATCACGGTGAATTTGAAAGGCCTCGTGCTTGCGTGCCAGGTTTTCGGCAAGCACATGGTCGAGCGCGCCTCCGGCAGCATCATCAACATCGGCTCGGCCTCGGGGTTGAATCCGTTGTCGCGCGTGTTCACATATTCCGCGTCGAAGGCGGCGGTGCATAACATTTCCAAAAATCTCGCGCGCGAATGGGCGACGCAGGGCGTGCGCGTGAACATCCTTGTGCCGGGATTTTTTCCGGCGGAACAAAACCGGAAAATCCTGAATCCCGAACGCGTGACAACCATCATGGGCAAAACGCCGATGAAGCGCTTTGGCGAGGCGCACGAACTCGTGGGCGCGGCGCTGTTGCTGGCGTCGGACGCGGGCAGTTTTATCACGGGAACGGAGCTGATCGTGGACGGCGGATTTGACGCGATGACGATTTGATTCGTAATTTGTCAGATGGTTGAAGCGTTGAATTGGAAATGATTCAACGCTTCAACTTTTTTAATTCAACGAATTACAAATCTGTAATCGGTTTGTGCTGCGGCACGAGCAACTTCATGATCGTCCACGCGATCAAATAACTTAACGCGCAAATGATGAACATGATGAGATAAGCGGTTTGCGGCGTGGCTTTGTAGACGTCATTGAGATGGCCGGAGAGCATTTGCAAAATGACGCCGCCGCCGATGCCGCCGGCCATCGTGCCAATGCCTGTGACGCTCGCGACAGTTTTTTTGGGGAACATATCGGACACGGTCGTGAACAGATTTGCCGACCATGCCTGATGCGCCGTCGCGCCGATGCAAATCATCGCGACGGCGAGGGCGGCGGCCATTGTGCCAAAATGCTCGACGTTGCCGAAGTATTGCGTCAGCAGAACGGCCAGCGGAAAACATGCGATAATAAACATCGCCGTCATGCGCGCTTTATAAACCGGCCAGCCGCGTTTGATGAGCATCATCGGCACGCTGCCGCCGAAAATGCTCCCGATGATGGAGACGCCATAAACGAGGAACGTGGGCAACATGATTTGCTGCTTCGTCATGCCGAACTGCTTGTGCAAATAATCCGGCAGCCAGAAAAGATAAAACCACCAGATGCCGTCGGTCATGAATTTGCCGGCAAAAAATGCCCAGAGCTGGCGGTAGCCAAAAAGTTTCAGCCATGAAACCTTTTTCGCCGTGTCGCCGGTTTGCTGGTCAACGGCAGTTTCGTCGTCAACGTGAATGTAATCGTATTCAGCTTTTGAAAGCCGCTTTTGTTTGTTTGGTGGTTCGTAAAGCCAGAACCAAAAAATCAGCCAGAAAAATCCCGCCGCGCCGGTGAGGATGAACGCCATTTTCCAGCCTCGCGCATCGCCGAAATAAATCATGCACCAGGGCACGAACAGCGCCGCGACCATCGCGCCGGCATTTGAGCCGCTGTTGAAAATGGCCGTGGCCAGCGCGCGTTCGCGCTTGGGAAACCATTCGGCGACGGTTTTGATTGAGGCGGGAAAATTTCCGGCCTCGCCGACGGCGAACAAACTGCGGATGGCGACGTGCCGCGCGACGAGACTTCCGACGAAGGCATTGGCGATCCCAAAAACGGACCAGAGAGTGAGTGAAATCGCCAATCCTAGTTTTGTTCCGATTTTGTCAATAAGCCAGCCGACGACGACCGTGAAACAGGCATAAACGCCGGTAAAAAAGGAAGTCAGATAGGCGAAGTCCGTGTTCGTCCAGCCGAAGCCGCCTTGGTCAGTGGACCGCGAAAAAAATTCTTTCAAGTAGCTGATCACCTGCCGATCCAGATAATTGAAAGTCGTGGCAAAAAACAGCAGTCCGCAGATGACCCAACGGTAGTTGCTGGAAGTCGGACGGGTTTGATTTGGGGGATTCATGGCGTGGTGCAGAAATAGCCTAAAGCAAATCATGGTTCAAGTCTTGAAATCCAAACTTTACAAACCGCCCGTGCTGGTGCAATTTTGTGCGCATGATTTGGAAAAAATTTCTGCCGTTTTTGCCGGTGCTGTTGCTGACGGGTTGCGCCTCGACGTTCACGCAGGTGACGCCGCTCCAGCAGCCGCGCAATGCGAACAACCTTTATCCCGTCGAAGTCATCTTCAATTCCAACCAGCAGGCGTTGCGCTGGGACAGCCTCAAGCCTTATGTGCTCGTCAACGGCGAATTGTATCCGTTGCGTCCCGTGCCGGTCGTGCAAAATCGTTGGGAGGGTCTTGTGCCGGTGCCGCCCACGGCCAACGGCGTCACTTATCGTTTCAAATTCGATTACCTCTACAACAACATGGGCACGGAACCGAAGCCGAACAGCGCGTTCTCGCCGTCGTATAATTTGAAGATTGTTGACCAGTAAAATTTGCGAAAAGAATCAGGCGCGGGCATTTTTGTCCGCGCTTTTTTATTTGCCAAAAGACAACGATGTTCAGCGACGCGGGCGCAGCAGCAGAACTTTCTTGTCCGTGCCGTCCACTTCAACGCTGTGTGTCTCCACGTCGGGATCATCTTTGAACGCGTGATGGATGATGCGGCGGTCTAACGAGCCGAGCGTTTCCAATTCCACCGGTTCACCCCAGCGCCGGACTTTGTCAGCGGCATCTTTCGCGCGTTTCACCAGCGCCTCGCGCGCCTGCAAACGGTAGCCGCCCACGTCCACCATGACTTTTGGCGAAGTGGCGTCCTGCTGGAAAACAATCCGATTCGTGATGTATTGCAGATCGGCAAGCGTCTGTCCCTGACGGCCGATGAGCCGCCCAGAATCTCCCAGCTTCACGTCGAGCAGCAAATCACCGTCCAGTTTGTGTTCCTCGACGGTCGCCCGAAAGTCCAGCAGCGCGAGAATTTTTTCCAGAACTTCCTTGGGTTGCGCAGGCATGGGATTATTTTTTCTTTTTTGACAGCGGCGTCAAGGGCGAAACCACAACTGCAGCCGCCACAGGCTGCTTCGATTTTGTGAGTTTCGTTTGCACGACGGTCAGCAGGTTGTTCACCGTCCAGTAAAGCGCCAGCCCCGCCGAGTAATTGTAAAGGAACACGAGAAACAGCAGCGGCATATAGCGCATCATCTTTTGCTGCGACGGATCCATGCCCGGCGACGGCGGCGTCAGATGCGACTGCCACAGCATGGACGCGCCCATCAACAGCGGCAGCAGGTTGAACGGAAAATCAATTCCCGGAATCATGAACAGCGTGTCCGGCTTCGACAAATCCGCGACCCACAGGAAATGCGCGCCGCGCAATTCAATCGCGCTGCGGATCATCGTAAAAAAGCCGATGAACACCGGCGTTTGGATCAACATCGGCAGGCAGCCGCCCATCGGGCTGACCTTGTTTTTTTTCCAAAGTTCCATCTGCTTCTGCGTGAATTTTTGCGGGTCATCTTTATATTTTTCTTTGAGCAACTTCACTTCCGGCGCGAGCGCCTGCATCCGTTTCATCGAGCGCGTGCTTGCCGCCGTGAGCGGCCAGAAAAGCATTTTGATGATGACCGTGATCAAGACGATGACCCAGCCGTAGCCCAGCTTCGTCACGTCATGCACCCAGTTCATCGCCAGCAGCAACGCCTTCGCGAAAAATCCAAAGAAGCCAAACTGCATCACCAAGTCGGCATTGTTGTTGAACTGCTCGCCGATGAGCGCAAGTTTCCGATATTCCTTCGGCCCGGCGTAAAAAGCGATCTGTCGCTCGACCGATGAATTGGCCGCAATCGTCTGCGCCGGATAAACAAACGCCGTCTGGATTCCCACCGGCGGCGCAGCCGGAATCTGGTTGTCAATCGTCAGCGACGGCAAATCCACCGGACGCGAAATGACTTGCTGCGCCGGTTGTTTCGGCATCGCGATCAATGCAAAAAATTGATTGTGCGCCGCCGCCCAGACGACATTGCCCGCGCCCGCTTCAAAAATCGTTTTGGGTGTTCGTGGAAAGAAAAACAAAGCGGTCGTGCTCTTGTTGAAATAGGATGACGTGCAAGCCTGCGGCGAATTCGTGCCGTTATACCACAGTGAGCCGAGATACAAGCCATTGTCGTCCGGCCCCATCGGCGTGGCTGTGCCGACGATCCATTCCTGCGCGGGCAACGCGAGCGGTTTCGCGGAAGTGTTGCTCAAATTCACGCTCGCATAGACGAGATAATTCGAGCTGACGTGAAATTCTTTCGCAAGGATCAAGCCGTCCGGCAAAACTTTTTCCGCGCGCACGCCGTCGCCGGTGCGCGTCAAAGTGAAATTGCCGTCGCCGACCAAACTTGGATCACCCAAAATCGCCAGCACTGGCGCAGGCGCGTGATTGTTCAACGTAGCGACGCCGTTGGTCGCCATTTCCTTTTTCCAGCGCAACGGAACGCTATCGGGATACTTGGTCAATTGAATGGACTGCAATCCGCCGCCGCGCGAAGTGAACGTGTAAATGGCGTCGGCATTTGTGACGGTGATTAATTTTTCCGGTGCGTTCGTGTCGAAAATCGGCGTCGAAACGGTGGCTGTTGTTGACGAAACAGCGGGCGAATTGGCCGTTTCAGTTTGCGTGGCAACAATTGTGTTTGTCGTCAATTGTTGTGGCGGCAGATGCGACTGGTATTTCTGCTCTTCGACAAACCATGCGACGAACAGAATGGCGCAGATGCTGACAACAATGATGCCGGTGCGATCCATGAAAATTTAGCGGGTATGTTTTGGTGAAATTCTGAATTCTGAATTCTGAATTCTGAATTCCTTCTGTGGAACTGGATCATGACCGCAATCGGCCCACGGATGACAGCGGCAAATCCGTTTCGCCGCCAGTGCGCTTCCCATCAAAACGCCGCGCGAATGAATCGTCTCAATCGCATATTGCGAACAGGTCGGCGTGAAGCGGCAGCCAGCACTTGAGCCGAAAAGAAAAATCTGCGCAGGCGAAATCAGCAAACGATAAATGCGGATTGCGGAAATTAAAATATGCTGGAACAGATTCATTTAATTTTTCAAAAGCTTCGCGCGGTTCAGCGCGGCCAGAAAATCTTTTTCGACGTCGGCAAATTTTTTCCCGGCAATTGAATTGCGCGCCACCAAAATAATTTCAACGGGCTGCGCCAGTTCATGTTGATGCTGGCGAAAACTTTCCCGCAACAGCCGCCGCGCGCGGTTTCGTTGCACGGCCCCGCCGATTTTTTTGCTCGTGACCACGCCCAGTTTCGGTTTCGCCCCGTCCGGCAGGCGCTGCCAGTTGGCGATCAGACAACCGAGCGCGAGCCGCTGACCCTGCTGCCGGATGCGCGCAAATTCACCGCTCTGCTCGATGCGCGCGGAGCGGCCCAGGCGATTCGGCGATTCGGCGGGCGTGGGCACGCGAAATCAAACCGGCGTCAGACGTTTACGGCCATTGCGGCGGCGGTTGGCCAGCGTGGCCTTGCCGCTCTTGCTCGAATTACGGTTGAGAAATCCGTGCTGGCGTTTGCGTCGGATCTTTGACGGTTGATACTGGCGTTTCATAAATTAAATCTGGTCGCGCGCTGGCGCGGAAAAATTCCGTTTGACGGAGCGCGAGAGGTTAGCAGCGAACCGCTTCGTGTCAAGGCACGGTTGGGGCTTGAAACGCGCATTGATTTCAGGCGCAACTGCGGCGATAATGCCTGAAGTAAATTAATTAAATCATATTTTATGAGTTCTGAATTGAAAATCCTGACCCGCGACGTGGAAGCGTCCGTGGTTCCCGTCGGCACCAAGGTCACGCTGCAAAAGGGCGAAACCGCGCACATCACGCAGTCGCTCGGTGGCACTTACACCGTCATCGTCAACGGCAACATGTTCCGCATCGAGTCCAAGGACGCCGATGCGCTCGGCCTTGAAATCACGGCGGCGCCCGCGTCCACCACCGCCACGACCGGCCCGCTCACGCAGGACGAGCTTGAGAAAAAAGTCTGGGAATCGCTCAAGACGTGTTACGACCCGGAGATTCCCGTCAACATCGTTGACCTCGGCTTGATCTACGATTGCCATCTCACGCCCATTGGCGAGAACAATTACAAAGCCGACGTGAAAATGACTTTGACCGCGCCCGGTTGCGGCATGGGTCCGGTGCTCGCGCAGGACGTGCAGAACAAGCTCATCTCGCTCGAACCGATTGACGAGGCGAACGTCGAACTCGTCTGGGACCCGCCGTGGAATCAAGGCATGATGACCGAGGCGGCGAAGCTGCAACTGGGTTTGTTGTAAATTTAATTTCGAAATTCCAACGCCGATGATTTTTCTTGCAGCAAACTAATTGCAGTCTTTAATTCAATCAAAATGAGTTATCAATCTGTCGATGCTTTGCAGCAAGTTTTGGTTGAGAAAGTTTTTCATTATGCCGAAGACAGAAAGAAAGCTGCCGGTCGCGCGTTAGGAACGTTGATTGAAATAATTACTTACTATGCCCTAAAAGGCTGGGGATTTCGGGAAAACGTGGCAATTGAACGCGCCTTGTCGGAATACAAAAACCCGGCCATCATGCATAACGTCGAATTTTCACTGCATCCGATTCTACGACAGCAAATCGTTCCACTTCAAGAATTCAGTCTCCCGCTGACGACGGCCAAGCTGCGCAAATCTCTCGAAAAATTAAAATTTGATCATGCAGATTTGATCGCCAAAGCCGCGCAAGTTTTAAGCAATCAAGGCGTGTTGAGAAACGCCTGTGCTTTTGGTGAATCGGCAAATGCTTTTTGTATCGCCAGCGTGGACGAAATGAAAGGCAATCAATTCGCGCTCACGGTCAGCGTGTTGAGCCAACATCCGTTTGCGATTTTTGAATGCAAACGAGTTGGCGTTGAGGAAGGAATGAAAAAAGGCCCTCAATCCATTGAAAAAGCAAAACAGGGGGCGTATGTCGCGCGCGCAGTGTCGTCGCTGCAAAAAGTCCGATACACAAACGGGCAAATCGGCGGCGTGATTCAATTGGCTGACGGAACTCTTTATCACAAACCTTATGTTCAGCTTTTGGAAGAAACCATCAAGTCAAACGAACCGGCGATGCTGCGTGATTTCATCTTGACCGTTGGCGTCGTCAGCAATCATGGCAATTGGTTCACGGCGGAAGATCACAACAAAGAGTTGAAAGTGCTGGCACAATCTTACGACTGGCTGCTTTTTTTGACAGATCAAGGTTTAGCTGAATTTGTCAGCGAACTGCTTCTGAACCCGACGCCGGAACTCGCGGACGCGCGAGCCGCTTTTCTCAATAGTTACGGCCCGGCTGCATCAGGCAATCGTTTCACAAAAGTAAAAATAGATGTCAAGGCCGACGTGGTGTTGAAACATTATTTTTCCACGCACGCGAAGAAGATTGAATCTTGGTTCAATATCATCACCCCGAACGGGCAGAGCTTGAAAAAACTTCGTGAAGAGTTGAATATATTGAACGGAAAAGATTGGACGAAGATTCTTTCAAAATGAGCGCAGGCCGCACCATAAACACATTGAGCCTTGATTGGGGAACGCCCGAAAAATATATCGCGGCGGTGAAACGGGTTTTCGGTGGTGAAATTAATCTTGATCCCTGTTCCAATGAATACTCGCTTGTAGGCGCAAAGGTCGAGTATCGCCTGCCGAAGCAAGATGGCTTGAAAGAATCGTGGGACTTTGAAAAAATCTTTGTCAACCCGCCGTATGGGATTGATCAGGAACGTGGCACGTCCATCAAGCATTGGCTGTATCGGTGCGCCACCGCCCACAGCCATTTCAATTCCGAAGTGATCGCGCTCGTTCCAGTTGCCACCAACACCGGACATTGGAAAAAATATGTTTTCGGTTGCGCCACTTCGGTTTGTTTTCTTTACGACACAAGATTGCGATTTTTAATTGCTGGCCGCGATGAAGGCAAAGGAGCGCCGATGTCGTGCGCGATGATTTATTGGGGCGAAAATTTTGATGGTTTTTTTGACGTTTTTATTCATCACGGTGCGGTTGTGGATTTGCGTTCGTTGCATCAGAAACAAATCGGTAATAATGGGCGTCATGCCGAACCGATGTTGCTTTCCGAATTTTAATCAACCGGCTCACATAATAAGAACTTCACGTTAATTTGGACTAATTTTCTTCGATGAGTTCTGGAAAAACAATTGACTGGTCTGCATTGCGAAAGGATTTTCCGATCCTTGATCAGAAAGTCCACGGCAAGCCGCTGGTTTATTTCGACAACGCCGCCACGTCGCAGAAACCGCGCGCGGTGATTGACGCGCTCGTGCATTACTACGAGCACGACAACGCCAATGTCCACCGCGGCATCCACGAGTTGAGCAATCGCGCGACGAACGCATTTGAAGCCGCACGCACGCGCGCCGCGAAATTCATCAACGCCAAAAGCGCCGACGAAATCGTCTTCGTGCGCGGCACGACCGAAGGCATCAATCTCGTCGCCAGTTCGTGGGGCACAAAAAATCTCAAGCCCGGCGACGTGATTTTGCTCACGGAAATGGAGCATCACAGCAACCTCGTGCCGTGGCAATTGCTCGCGCAAAAAACCGGCGCGAAAATTTCCTATCTTCCCGTCACCGGCGACGAAGGCTTGCTCGATTTGTCCAAGCTCGATTCGTTGCTCACGAAGCAGGTCAAAATTTTCTCGATGGTTCACATTTCCAATTCGCTCGGCACGTTGAATCCGGTGGCCGAACTTTGCGCCCGCGCGCGAGAGCTTGGCATCGTCACGCTCGTGGACGGTGCGCAAAGCGCGGGACATTTGCCGGTGGATGTGCAACAAATCGGCTGCGATTTTTTTGCGTTCTCCGGCCACAAGATTTGCGGGCCGACCGGCATCGGCGTTTTGTGGGGACGGCAGGAAATTCTCGACGCCATGCCGCCGTATCAAGGCGGCGGCGAAATGATTTTGTCCGTCGGCTACGACAAGACGGAATTCAAGCACGCGCCGCACCGGTTCGAGGCCGGCACACCGGATATTTCCGGCCCGATTGGGCTGCACGCCGCGATGGATTATCTCGACGCCATTGGCCGCGAAAATATCTGGAAGCACGACCAGGAACTGGCGAACTACGCCTACGACCAGCTCGCTGGACTTAACAACATCCGGCTCTTCGGCCCAAAATTAAATTCCGCCAACCGCGCCGGCCTCGTGAGTTTTCTGCTCAAGGATGTTCACGCGCACGACGTGGTGACGCTGGCGGATCAGGCGGGCGTGGCGTTGCGCGGCGGGCATCACTGCACGCAACCGCTCATGCACAAGCTCGGCGTGGAATCCACCGCCCGCGCGAGTTTTTATTTTTACAACACCAAGGCTGAAGTGGAGCGGTTCGTGGAAGTGGTGAAGGAAATTCAGAAATTTTTCGGGCAATGAAAATCTTAAACTTCGCCGTTTTAACGAACAGTTTTTGAAGTTGCGCGCCGCTTATAGGAAACTGGTTTTGATACTCGCTTATTTCGCAGTGATGAATTTGCCGATTCCGCTAATACTAACACACCTTGCGATGACATTGCCAGCTTATGGATACTGCCGTTTCGTGGTGACGGTTGAGGAATTTGAAAAACATCACGACGGAGGTCAATGATCTTACCGTGAAGAATTGCTTCGTGAGCAGCTTTAAGTTCAGCATCGGTCACGGTTTCCGAAAAAAAGCGGAATGAAGATGTTGCGAGATAATCGAGACGCTCATCAAAAGCCAACCATTTACGGCCTTCGCATTCAGCAACAGAGCCAGTCGTGTTTGAACCAGCGAAAATATCCAGCACGGTATCGCCTGGTTCAGTTAGAAAACGAATAAAGAATTCTGGAAGTTTTGATGGAAAGCGTGCGGGATGGACTTTCGCCCCGACAGTTTTGCAACCTCGCAAGTAGCTGCCGTTGGATTCGGAATTCGAAATTTGTAAAAGATTCGACGGAATCGCACCGCCATTATTTTTGCCAAAAGATTTGCCAATATCGTGGCCGGACGGACGTTTTTTGGGAGTATAAAAGCCTGCCGGGTCTTCTAATAATTTTTTCATCCTGTCGCTGTATTCAGTCAGCACTTTGGACACGTTGGCTTTCGGCCAGCGAGTCTTGCCGAACCACCAAATGGTATTTACCGAATCTTTTGCGCGAAGCTTTCGCTTATTGACCCATTCGATGGGGCTGGGAAGTTTTGCCGGGTTGTGCCAATAGAAATCTTCGGCGAGATGGAAGTCAAGTTCGTCGCAGAAATGAATCGGGACACGAAAGTTGTAAAGGCTGCGGGTTGGCGAGCCGAGTTCGTAAGCACCGCCGAGATCAAGGACAAAGCTGCCATCGTCTTTCAATTTGCGATACACAAGCCGAGCGAACTGTGCCAGCCATTTTACATAATCAGCCTGTGTTTTGTTGCCATATTCTTTTTCACGTTGGAGCGCAAACGGCGGACTGGTCAGAACGAGATTGATGCTGGAATCGGGAAGCGCGGCCAGCAGGTCAAGCGAGTCGCCGCAATATGCCGTTCCCCAATTCGTGAGGTAGGCAGGCGCATGGTTTTCCAGCAACATAAAAGCTACTTTAAGGCTGTAGATGTAAAGTCGTCAACTTTAATAATCTGTCGCAGATGAAATCCAAATCATCCGCACGCAAAATTTTCGCTGAAAATCTGCGCAAGGCAAGGCTGGCGAAAGGACTTTCGCAAGAAATTTTTGCGGAACTGGCCGGCCTTCATCGCACTTACGTTGGTTCTGTTGAGCGGGCTGAACGCAATGTTTCCATCGACAACATGGAACGTCTCGCCGCCGCCGCTGGCGTTTCTCTCACTTCGCTTTTGCAGGAGGGCAAGCGATGAAGCCGCATCCCGACACGGCAGAAATGGAACGGCTGCTTCCTTACATTCGCGAGTATCAATTGCTCGCCTCGAAGCATGGCATTGGCGATATTTTTCAAGACAACGGCGGTAAACTGCTGCAATTGTTGTTAATCACGGGGCTTAAATCTCTCGGTTCTCGGGAAGGAAATGATGCTTTCGACGAAGATGGCAAGGAATACGAACTAAAGTCAGTGAATGTCTTGTTGACACAAAGTTTTTCTACTCACCATCACATGAATCCTATCATTCTCACCAAATATCGGCAGGTGGCTTGGCTGATGGCCATTTACGAAGGCATCGAATTGCAAAAGATTTATCGAATGAAGCCAGCCATGTTAGAGCCGTATTTTTCGAAATGGGAAACAAAATGGCACGAATCTGGAAGTAAAGATATTAACAACCCGAAAATTCCAGTGAAGTTTGTCATTCAGCAAGGTGAGTTGATTTATCAGAAAACCGGCTGATATTTTTCAAAAAGAAAGCCGCAACGATAATTTCTTTTTTGAGGATGAATATTAATCCGCAATCACCGATGAGCGCCGTGCTGGAAAATTTTCCCGGCGCGCAGCGGGCGTTGTTTCGGCGGTATCACATCGGCGGGTGCAGCAGTTGCGGGTTCAGCCCGGACGAAACGCTGGCGCAGGTCTGCGCGCGCAACGGCAATCTGGACGTGGCCGAGGTGCTGGCGCACATCCAGTCCAGCCACGAGCAGGACGCGAAGGTTTTGATCTCGCCGGCGGAACTCGCCGGACTTTTGCAGCGCGACCAATCGGTGAAGCTGGTGGACGTGCGTTCGCGCGAGGAATTCGAGGCGGTGAACATCGCCGGTTCGGTTCTGCTGTCGCAGGACGTGATGCGCGAACTCATGGCGAGCGGCTCGAACACGAATCCGATTGTCGTGATTGATCACGCGGGCAAGAACGGTCTGGACGCGGCGGCGTATTTCATGGGTCACGGTTTACAGAACGTGCGCTGTCTGCGCGGCGGCATTGACGCGTGGGCGCAGGAAGTGGACGCGAAAATGCGGAGATATAAATTGGGATAAATTTCTCTGACTTGATTTTTTGACCGTTTGGCGTGCAGTGGTAAATTCCCACTGTGAAAACTTTAACAGTGGATGCCCATAAACGAATCTGAATTCCAGACGCGAAACCACGGCAAACTTTTGCCTGCGAAAACGAAGGCAACGGACGGCTGGTGTTGACGGTGGTTCGTGCCGAGACGCAAGAACCGTTTCCGCCCGGCTCGCTGAAAAAATACATCACACCGGCTTACAATCGTCACATTGAGGAGTTGGCCAAAGGCAGGTTGTTGGGATTGCCGGAATGAAAGACCAGTTCGACATCTGGCGCTACGAATTTTCCGAACGCGGCGAGCATTCCGTCGTCCTGATTTTCCACCTGGACATTTGCGCGTCCGCAAAAAGGGTAAATGTGCTTTATTGCAGGGCGCAAGCCGTATCACTGCGAAGTTTTGCTGAACAGCGCCGATGGTTTCGAACGGGAAACGTTTTGCGATTGCGCGACGATATTTCTGGTGCCGTCGGAAAAATTATTTGGACGTCGCGGAAAAGTCAGCTTGGAGCGGCGGCGGCAGATTCGCGGAAAAGTCCGCGACCTTTTCAGGCTGGCGGCGATGGGTTAAATGCCGCTTGCAGAACGTGCGCTGTCTGCGCGGCGGCATTGATGCGTGGGCTGGCAGAAATTCCAGAGGCATCATCCAGTTTGAAGGCAAAACCATTAACTCACTGATTCTTAAACCAGAGTCCCGAATTGATGAAACTGCGGCGGTGACATTTCTTGAGAAAATTATTGCACTGTAAAATAAGCGGCCTCTGTTTCCGAAGGCCACCTTGAGTTTCTTCAATTTAATTTTTCAAACTTGCACCGATTTGAATTCACCCACATTCCACTCCGCTTCACCGACTTCGTGCGCGAGATGATTCAGTTCCTCGATCTCCGCTTTCGTAAAGAGCAAACCGCCGAATTTTTTTGAAAGCGCACCGGAGTTCGCTTCCGGCTGGCCGGGCAACATACACTTCTCGTTTCCGTGGCCGAGAATGTCCTCGATGATCGCCTTCACATTTTCTTTTTGCGTGCGGTTGTTCACAAAACCATTTCCGTTCATCGCATCGGGATGAATCACTTGAAAGAAAAAGGTCGAACCGCGCTTTTCATTTTCGTGCCCAAGCTTCGTCCCGCGAATTTGCGGCAGCGAACCCCCGATATAACCCGCGTAAAGTTCGTCAATCAAACCGAGGCCGTAACCCTTGTGCGCGCCGAACGGCAGCAGCGCGACGGCTTTGTTCGGATCATTTGTCGGTTTTCCTTCCGCATCCACAGCGCAATTGTCCGGCAATAATTTTCCCTCGCGTTTCATCACTTGCACGCGGCCCATCGCGATGGTCGAGGTCGCCCAGTCAATCACGATGGGAAAACCGATCGCGTCCTGCGTCGGGAACGCCCACGAATGCGGGTTCGTGCCCATCGTCGGCGTCTTGCCGCCGAACGGCACGACTTCGGACGTGGCCGACGTGCAGTTCGTGTAGGCGAGGTAGCCCTTGAGAGCGGCGTCCATGACGTAGCCGCCGCCCCAGAGATAATGCGTCGCGTTGTCCACGCTGACCATGCCCACGCCGAATTTGTCGGCGAGCTTCATGCAGGTGTCCATCGCCTCGTAGGCGACGGCCTGGCCGAGCTTGTTGTGGCCGTTCCAGATTTCGGCGGC
>DATAUQ010000109.1:0-2850 GCA_036268155.1 Verrucomicrobiia bacterium
AGCATTGGGCGATTCTCGGCGCGAACGGGTCGGGTAAAACCTCGTTGTTGAGCGCGCTCACCGGCTATTTGATGCCGACGGCGGGAGAAATTTTTTTGCTCGGAAAAATTTACGGCCAGTCCGACTGGCGCGAGTTGCGAAAGCAGGTCGGCATTGTCAGTTCCTCGGTCCGGCAGATGATGGCGGATGACGAGCCGGCGCTGGAAACCGTCGCCAGCGGCAAATATGCGATGATTAATTTCTGGGGACGCCTTTCGCGGGCTGAAAAAATCGCGGCCGCAAAATTGTTGCGCCAGATTGAGTGTGACTATCTGGCCGAACGTCCCTGGCGCGTGTTGTCGCAGGGCGAACGCCAGCGCGTGCTCGTCGCCCGCGCGCTCATGGCGAAACCGCGTGTATTGATTCTCGACGAACCTTGCGCCGGGCTGGATCCCGCCGCGCGCGAACATTTCCTGCAATTTCTCCAGCGGCTCGGCACGCGAAAAAATTCGCCGACGCTGGTCCTGGTGACGCATCACGTCGAGGAAATCATGCCCACCTTTTCGCGCGTGTTGATTTTAAAAAACGGACGCGTGCTGGCGGCGGGAGATAAGCCGGACGTGCTGAATTCAAAAAATCTTTCCACCGCGTTTGGCGCGCGGATGAAATTGCAACGGGACGGAAACCGTTACGCGCTGGCCGTCACAGCGAAATCAAACGCCATGATGTGAATGTAAAAAGTGTTCAATCTAACCGGCAATAAGCCGCCAGCCCGTGCAATCCACCTTCCCGACCGAAGCCGCTTTCTTTGTAGCCGCCAAACGGACTAGTCGGGTCGAACTTGTTGTAGGTGTTCGCCCAGACGACGCCGGCGCGCAGCTTGTTGACCATCTTAAAAATCTTGCTGCCCTTGTCCGTCCATACGCCCGCGCTCAAGCCGTAGGGGATGTTGTTCGCGCGCTCGAACGCCTCCTCCGGCGTGCGGAACGTCATCACGCTCAACACCGGCCCGAAAATTTCCTCCGACGCCACGCGATGCGCGTGCGTGACGCCTGTGAGAAATGACGGCGCGAACCAATAACCTTTCGCCGGAAGCGTGCATTGCGTCTGCGTCAACTCCGCGCCTTCGTCCACGCCGCTTTGCACCAGTTCGCGGATTTTTTCGAGCTGCGGCCGCGAATTGATCGCGCCGATGTCGGTGTTTTTGTCGAGTGGATTGCCGACGCGCAACGTCTGGATGCGGTCGCGCAGTTTCTTGATGACCTTGGAATAAATCCCCTCTTGCACAAATAACCGCGAGCCCGCGCAACAGACGTGGCCCTGATTAAAATAAATTCCATTGATGACGCCCTCGATGGCCTGATCAATCGGCGCGTCCTCGAACAAAATGTTCGCCGCCTTGCCGCCGAGTTCGAGCGTGAGCTTCTTCTTCGTGCCTGCGACGGCCTGCGCGATGCGCTTGCCGACTTCCGTGCTGCCGGTGAACGCGAGCTTGTTGATGTCCGGATGATTGACGAGCGCCGCGCCGGTTTCGCCCGCGCCGGTGACGATGTTCACCACGCCCTCGGGCAATTCCGCTTCCTGAAAGATTTGCGCCAGCCGCATCGCCGTGAGTGAAGTCGTTTCCGCCGGTTTCAAAACCACGGTGTTGCCGCACGCGATTGCGGGCGCGATTTTCCACGCGGCCATGAGCAACGGAAAATTCCAGGGGATAATCTGCCCCGCGACGCCCAGCGGTCGCGGCGTTTTGCCGGGGAACGCGTATTTTAACTTGTCCGCCCAGCCCGCGTAATAAAAAAAGTGCGCGGCCACGAGCGGCAAATCCACGTCGCGACTTTCCTTGAAGGTCTTGCCGCCATCCATTGTTTCGAGCACGGCCAGCTCGCGCGCCTTCTCCTGAATGATGCGCGCGATGCGATAAAGATATTTTCCGCGCTCGCGTCCCGGCATTTTGCTCCAGATTTTTTCGTAGGCGCGCCGCGCGGATTTCACCGCCTTGTCAACGTCGGTGGCGTCGGCGAAGGAAATCTCCGTGAGCTTTTCTTCCGTCGCGGGATTGATGGACGGAAAATATTTTTGCGAATGAGGCCGGACAAATTTTCCGCCGATGAACAATTCGTGTCGCGGCGTGATGACGTAATTCTTGGAATCCTCCGGCGCGGGCGCGTAATTCCATTTCTCGCCAAAGTTTAATTTTCGTTCGCGCAATGAGACAACCGCGTGATTCGTCGCAGCAACGGTGCGCTTGGCAGAAAGCTTCACAGGTTTAAGTCTGGTTTTCATGGCTAAAAACTGGTCTAGACTTACGCGAAAAAGCCCTTTTGCCAATCAATTCTTTTCGTTCCTGCGGCAAGAAAGTCCGGCCAGCAATTTTTCTAAAACTGATCTTCCTTTTCCTTGAAAAGCACGTTGAACGTCGTCAGCGAACCGTAGCAGCGCGTGATGTATTGCTGCATTTCAACCTTTTCGGCGTCGGAAAGTTTTTCGTGCGCGTTGATCTTCTGTTCCAGCACGCGGAGATTATTTCGCACCATCACGATCTTGTGGAAAAAAGTTTCCAGCGGCACTTCCTTCGTCTGCAACGTCGTGTCCGCCGGGTGCATGACCAGTCTGCCGCCGTGCCAGCGCAGGCCGAGTTTTTCCACGACGGCATCCGGCTTTTGCAAACCCAATTTTTCAATCGCGCTTGCGACCGTTTGCTCGACAAATTGTTTCAACGGAATTTCCAGTCCGCTCGCGGCCATTTGCGGTTCGGCGGGTTCGAGGCCGGCGGCGGCCGGCTCGACCGTGCGCTTGCCGTCGTTGAACTGGATTTCCGCCGTGATTTCGGAAATCGTCCTGACCGTTCCCAAGCCGTATTGCGGATGACGG
>DATAUQ010000110.1:0-24179 GCA_036268155.1 Verrucomicrobiia bacterium
GAACGGCGGACGATTTCATTATCAACATTTTCCATGTTGAACTTGGCGGTCGGATCCATGTTCGGATGCGGCGGTAGCGGGCCACCATCCACAATGGTCTGTTTGCCAACCTTGCCCCATCGTGGATCAACAGTCGGGTCATCTACGTCGGAAGCCTTGGTGTCCACGATATTGCGCGGGCCGAATTTTTCCAGGAATCCGGGAGTCTTCGGATAGTCCGGCTCATACGGCTCCTCCATGGCATTGAGATGATAGAGAATGCCGTAAAATTCATCGAAGCCGTGAACTGTCGGCAAATATTCATTGCGGTCGCCCAAATGGTTTTTGCCGATCTGCGCCGTGGCGTAACCCAGCGGCTTGAGCAGTTCGGCAATCGTCGGATCGCTGGCCTGCAAACCTTGTTTCGCCGCCGGCAAACCGACCTTCAACAGGCCGGTGCGGAAGGGAGATTGGCCGAGAATAAATGCCGCGCGTCCCGCCGTGCAGGATTGCTGCGCGTAATAATCCGTGAACAGCGCACCTTCACTGGCGATGCGATCAATGTTGGGCGTGCGGCCACCCATCATGCCCCGGTGGTAGGCGCTGATGTTCCAGATACCGACATCGTCCGACATGATGACGACGATGTTTGGCTTCTTCTCCTGCGCCTGTGCCAAAGGCATGGCACACATCAGCGCCGCCGAAGCCGTTAGTATGGTCAGGCTGTGTTTGAACAGATGAGTTTTCATAGATTTGGTTATTGCGGATTTAATTTCGACCGAGAAAAGACAAGAATTCAAACGCTCGGAAGGATGCCAGATGTTTTCGACTCTCGTGAAGCCGATTAAAGCACCGCGCGCAAAATTTGCAAAGTTTTCTTTGTGACAAGCAAACGGCAGATGATTCGTCGGTGAATCCGTAGGCCGTATCCCGATGAAGCGATGTGCGCGGTTCATAACTGCTTGTTCCCGTCGTTTTGGCCATTGCCCGGTGCCGCAATCGCGCGGATATTCCAGACACCCATCAGCGCATGAAGCATGACCGCAGGCCACAACGCAATGCCGACAGGATGCGACATGCCAGCAACTGCGAGAACGACAGCCACGCCTAGATTATATATGAGCATCGCCTTCAACAATCCTCTCGCAGCGCAACTTTGCGTGTTGCCACGAGCGAGCCAGCAGGCGACGCCTAATGCAAACAGTGCAACTCCGGCCACGCGTCCAAGCGAAATGCCCGCGCCGGAAATTTCTTCACCGAGCAACAGTTTGACGACGATAACTGGCACGACCAGCAACGCCAGTCCCGTGGCCGCTTCGATGACGGCGGTGAGTGCGAATAAATGTTTCATCGTATTTAGAATAAAAAAGCAGACAGTCATTGCTGACCGCCTGCTTTACGATAATCGTTGGTAAGAGGTCAGTCATTCACTTTGCCATCGGCATCTGCGGCAGCCTTCTTATCGGGTGGCAGCATCTGCGGATGACCCATGTTGAAGGTCAACTTGTCAATCGTGCCATTGAAGGCGAACGGCACCTGATAATCGTCGTCGTTCACCCCGGAGCGAGTGTCCACGCCAACATCAAAGGTCTCGTCACTCACTTCCAGAAATGCCACGGAGTTTGGCTGTGTATGTATGTCAACTACCTTGCCGTCCACCGACAACACGCCCGTGCCACCCTTGGCGACCCCGGGACCGTCATAGGTGAAGTCGTATTCGATCGTGTGCTTGCCCGCCGTGAGCGCATCCGTGCCTGCCCAATGATATTGTGCGAGGCTGAGCATATTATAGTCGAACACTGGCTTGCCTTTGAGGATATACAATCCATAACCACCAAATTTCCCACCCTCGGTGACGATCATCCCGTCGCCGCCACCATCGGGAACGGTAACCTCGGCGGTAATCTTGTATGACCGCGCCAGATACTGCGGGGCAAGGCCGGAGTCAATCCCCGGCATGACTCCTGAATAAGTGAATACCGTCTGTCCTGCCGTGGCGCTTGGCCGTGGCGCAAGCGCGCGGGCAAATGTGTCATTGTTCAGCGGATACACCTGGTATTTCGCTGCCTCTTGCTTGAATATTTTCTGCATCTCCTTCAATTTGCCGGGCATAGTCGCCGCCAAATCGTGAGCCTGCGAATAATCCTTGGTCAGATCGTAGAGTTCCCATTTGTAATCTTCCGGCGCGGGCAGCGGTGCGTTCAATATCCACGGCCCGTGCGGCGGGGTTGTGCAGGCATACCAGCCATCGTTATAGATTCCGCGATTGGCTATCATCTCGAAGTATTGGGTCGTGCGGGTCGAGGGTGCATTGGCATTCGCCTTGTCGAAGGTGTAAGCCATGCTCACGCCTTCAATCGGCTTCTGCTTGATGCCATCAACGTATTCCGGCGCCTTGATGCCGGTGGCTTCAAGGATGGTGGGCACGATGTCAATGACATGGTGAAACTGGTCGCGCATGCCGCCCAAATCAGTGATGTGGCCGGGCCACGAAATGGCCATGCCCTGCCGCGTGCCGCCGAAGTGTGATGCGATCTGCTTGGTCCATTGGAAGGGTGTATCAAACGCCCACGACCACCCAACCGCCATGTGCGGGTAGGTCGCTGATGAACCCCATGAGTCGTAGAACTTCATTTGTTCGGCAATCGGAGAATCCAAAATTCCGTTGTAGGCTCGCCATTGGTTCGGCGTGCCGACCAGCGTGCCTTCGGGACTGGTGCCGTTGTCGCCGTCAATATAGATGATCAAAGTGTTATCGAGTTTGCCCATGTCTTCGACCTGTTGAATCACCCGGCCAATTTCATGGTCGGTATAGGCGACGTAGCCGGCAAAGACCTCCGCCTGACGCGCAAAAAGTTTCTTTTCATCGGCTGACAGGGTGTCCCACATCGGCAGGCTGTCCGGCCATTTAGTAAGGTCCGTATCCGCAGGAATGACGCCGAGGCGTTTCTGGTTGGCGAAAATCTGGTTGCGAAGTTCGTTCCAGCCCATGTCGAACTTGCCGTGGAATTTGTCAATCCATTCCTGCGTCGGCTGATGCGGCGAGTGGCTGCCACCGGGCGCGTAGTAGAGGAAGAAGGGCTGATCAGGTGCCGAGGCGTTGAGAGTTCTAAGATATTTGATCGCCTCATCCGCCATGTCGGTGGTCAGGTTATAGTTGGTCCTGCCGATCCACGGAAAAATTTGGGTGTGATCCTTCCACAAATAAGGCGTCCACTGGTCGGTCTCGCCGCCATTGAAACCATAGAAATATTGGAAGCCCATCCCTGACGGCCATTGGTCGAACGGACCCGACACTCCGTATTGAAAGCTCGGAGTGTTATGATTCTTGCCGAACCACGACGTAGCATAGCCGTTGTCCTCGAGAATTTTGGCAATGGTGGCGTTATCCACGCCGATGATCGAGTCATAGCCCGGATAACCCGTGGACAATTCCGTGATCACGCCGAAACCCACCGAGTGATGGTTGCGACCCGTGATGAGCGCCGCGCGCGTCGGCGAGCATAGCGCGGTGGAGTGAAATCTTGTGTAACGCAAGCCAGCAGCGGCGATGCGGTCCAGTGCGGGCGTCGGGATGACACCACCGAATGTTCCGGGAACGCCATAGCCCTGGTCGTCGGTCAAGATGAGCAGCACATTGGGCGCGCCCTTGGGCGGCACCACGCGCGGCGGCCACCACGTCTTTGAGTCTTTGGCATTTTCCTTGATCACGCCACCGAATGGCAACGGGGGTGCGGGAATTTGATTTCCGTTGATGACCTCGATGGCGGCTGCCACGCTGGGATTGCCAGTGATTTTCTGGGCGGATGCAGACAGACCGGCGAAGATTGCTGCACTCGCAAGCAACACCAAGCTGCTGTTGAACAGTTGAGTTTTCATACCTTTTATTCGGTTGTTGGTTTTATTGGAAACGAGAAAAGGCAGGAATTCAAGCGCTCGGAAGGATGCCAGATGTTTTCGACTCTCGTGAAACCGATTAAAACATTGCGCAGAAAATTTGCAAACATTTTTTTATTACAACCAGACGACAAATCCACCAGCAATGATATTGCCAACCAGAATGTCAGCCTGTCCCGTTTGAAAAATCACGGCGATTGCACGCAGCGGAAGCCGAGATGATTGCTGCCCGTGTCAACATCACCCTTGCCGCGCGTGCCGAGCATATAGCGCGTGCAATACTGGTCCGTGCAGAGAAACGAGCCGCCACGCTGCACGCGCTGCGGCTGGTCGTCACCGGGATCATATGACTTGTCCGGGCCTTGCGGATTGCGCGCGACAGTGATACCCGCAAGCTTGAGCCGCGCATAATAGTCGGGGCGATACCAGTCGCTGCACCATTGCCAGACGTTGCCGGCCATGTCGTAAAGTCCGTAGCCGTTCGGCGGAAATTGTCCGACCGGCGCGATGCCCGCGAAACCATCTTCGCCCGTATCATGCGCTGGAAATTGTCCTTCATAAATGTTCGCCATCCATTTGCCGCCAGGTTTCAATTCATCGCCCCAGAAATAGGTTTTTCCCGATTGACCGCCACGCGCGGCGAATTCCCATTCCGCCTCGGTCGGTAATCTTTTTCCCGCCCACTTCGCATAAGCCTCGGCGTCGGCGTAGGCGATTTGCACCACAGGATAATTTTCCTTGCCGCGCAGGTTGCTGTCCGGGCCGGTGGGATGACGCCAGTTCGCGCCAGGCAAATAACGCCACCATTGCATATAATCATCCAATGCCACCGGCTTGTCCGGCGGCGTGAAAACCGTGGAACCGGCGACGAGATTTTCCGGCGGCGCGGTGGGAAATTGTTCTTTCGTAGGCGCGATCTCGGCGACGGTCTTGTAGCCGGTGGCTTCGACAAATTTTTCAAACTTCGCATTGGTCACGTCGTTCGTGTCCATCCAGAAGCCGTCCACATAGACGCGGTGGATGGGCTGCGTGTCGTCAACCGATTGCATCGTGGCCATCGTGCAAAAACCCGACGACGGCGTAACGCAGCCCATGGAAAATTCGCCGCCGGAAATCCACACCATGCCTTCGGGCGCGTTCGTGGGTGCGGAAGTTTTGTTGGGAACGGTCGGCGCGAACGGCGAAACTTCCGCAACGGCGGCGTTAGTCTCGTCCGCCGCGACTGCCGCTGAAATCTCGCCCGCGCCCAAAGCGATTACGACGAACAAAGAGAAAAGCGGGCGGTTTGGTTTCATTAAATGATAGTCCGTCGTTAAATTCACTTCGCCGGTTTCGCTTCGCCCAGATTTTTCAGCAGGATACGGCGCACTTCTTCAACCGTCAACGGATTGTCCAATAAATGAATTCCACAGGCTTTTCATCTATGTCAGCGGTTCGAGGCTTTAGCTAGAATCTCACGCCAAGGCCCACGGTTAAATAGAGATCGCTTTTTTGGGGCACATTGCCATCGGACCGTGTCTGGGGATTCTGGAGATAATCCCAGATGAACGACACGTCCAGATTAAGATGCCGTTTGATTTCAAATTCCAGCGTGGACACAGAGTGATGACTGTATTGCCCGGCCTCTCTGTCGGTGAAGGTGCTTTGCCATGATTGGATGAACGTGAGACGCCGGGTGATGTCGGCCTTGAAGTTAGAATTCAGCACGGCCGCCGGCGTGGTCGCGCTGTCGGATTGTCCCGGCTCAACGGTCTCAAACCGCGTGTATTGATAACTTGGGCCGGCGGACAACGTCCATTCCAATCCGGTGCGGTCAAAAATATAATAGCCCGCACCGACACCACCCGTGAGGCGATAGGAAATATTGGCCAAAGTATCTTGATAGTATTCCAACTGAATGGGACGCACAAACCAATCGTGATTGATCCGAATGTCGTAGGTCAGGTTAACGCGCTCGTTATTCGCGCTTTGCACATTATTGACCTGGCTGTAATTGCCGAGGTAATCCAAAAGCAATGTGGTGTTGGGCGTCCGCCGCGCGAGTTCCGCGCTGGTGCTAAGGGTGGTTTGCTGATTGTTGCCGGATTGTAGGCTCAAACCCAGATTGAAATTACCCGACCAATTGCGGATGCCCGTCCGGCCACCGCTGGGAGTGATGCCCATGAGCAAATCGCGGTGCAGGGCCAGCGGCTCCGGCCCGCTGACCATCACAAGCTCGTTGCTAATCACCACCATTCCATAAACCGGCTGACGATCTTCAAATTGCGTGAACACGCGATGCGCCGTATAGACCTTGCTGACATCTTTCAATTTCAGCGTCTGCTGATCGAGTTCGTCGCTGTCAAACTCGACTTCCTTGTTCTGGATGTATTTTAGATCGCCCTTGAGCCACTCACCCGACTTGAGCTGAACCCAGTCGGAACCGTCGTGGCCGACGCCGGGCGGCGTCCATGAAATTGCATTGGTTGGCGCATTGGTGACGACGACCGCCGCAACCGCCGTATTTGTGGCTGCAACAATTGGTGTCCGCTGAAGATCGTGGATTTTTGATCGGGAAAAAGTCAACCTTCCACCGAGTTCGGAATCGAATACCACATTGTTGGACGTCTCTTTGAGCAACGTGCCGACAAACCGCTCGCCGTTCGTGCCGGTCAGCACATCGCCACGCACCGCCAGCGGCGACCACCCGATGACGCCAAAAATCGAAATGGCTGTAGCGAAACGCAGGAACCTTTTATATTTCATCGCACGCATTTTTTACGCGCGAAAGTTTTACTCCGTTCGAACGACGGCGGCAAGAAGCGTTGAAATAAATCCGCCTGTTTGCAGCGGATTGATTTATCTTTTCCGTTAAAGAAACACCGCCGACCTATTCTTAAGAGACGTTCACCAAGTTTCAGTTTTCGTGTTCGATAAAGCCACCAGAACCAATCAAAGCCAAACCCTTTAAGAAAAATCCGACAGCGGACAAAATTGACCGAGAGAATGAAGCCATACGCGAGACTGAATATATATGATGATGCTTCGCAACCCTGAACTTAATTTCCGATGCGGCACTTTGGCATTAGCGGAAATCGCACGGATGCAAGGCAAGCCGACATCCACCGTTGACGCTTTGATTCAAGAAGGACATTTTCTACGTCCTTTAACTCGTTGTTCTAACCCGAACCCGTGGGGGAGCGTGAGCGACGAGGGAGGTTTTTGGCGATCGCGGCATCCACACAAATTAAGTGCTGCCGCGCGAGCCATAAAACCGACCGAAGTCGGGGACACAACAAAATTCAAAAACGCGACAAAACGCTGGTGAACAAAGGACGATTTGAATTCAATGCCCCTCCCCATGTGGGGAAGGGCGTGGGGATACCCTAAAACGGATTCAAAACGAGTTTGGAAACAGCTATTGTCCTCGAAAAAAAAGTTCGAGACGAGTCGTATAAATACTCCAATTGGTCGGTTTCCAAGCTTGCCATCATCCAGCGCATCATCAAACTTGTTGAAGTGAAACAGGACGTTTATGACGCGCTGATAATCGGTTGCGGCCCCGGCGGCAGCAGCACCGCCACTTTTTTAGCGCGGGCTGGCAAACGCGTGATGGTGCTGGAAAAAGAAATTTTCCCGCGCTTTCACATCGGTGAATCGCTTCTGCCGTGCAACATGACCATCTTTCGCGACATGGGCGTGCTGCCCGCGCTTCAAGCGGCTGGCTTTCCCCGAAAATTCGGCGCGCAATTCGGGCTGGGCAACGGCTCCATCAGCACGCGTTTTATTTTCCGGCAGGGCAAATTCAATCGCGAGCCGGAAGCCATCCAGGTCGAACGCGCGACGTTTGACCACGTTTTGCTCAAGCACGCGCGCGAGTCGGGTGCGGATGTGCGCGAAGGCTGGACGGTCGGCAAATTTGATTCGGACGCCGACGGTGTGAATGTCGAGGCACGCGATCCTGATGGAAAAATTCACAATTTTCGCGCGGCGTTTCTCATTGATGCCAGCGGACGCAGCAATCTCACCGGCAACCAGGAAAATCTGCGCGAGATTCATCCGACTTGGAAAAAGCTCGCCATCTTCGGCCATTTTGAAAATGTCGGCCTCGATTCCGGCGAAGCCAAAACGGACACTATTATCGTCCGCCTCGAAAACAAATGGTTCTGGATCATTCCGCTCACCGCCGAAAAAACCAGCGTCGGCCTCGTCATTGACAAGGATGAGTTTGCCAAATCCGGCGGATCGCCCGAAGAAATTTTCGCCCGTTGGATTGAATGCAGCCCGCCGGTCAAGGAGCGCATGAAAAATGCGCGAAGCCTCGGTAATCTCCAGACGACGACCGATTTCAGTTATTTCAACCGCAAATTTACCGGCGACCGCCTGCTGCGCGTCGGTGACGCCGCCGGTTTCATGGACCCGATTTTTTCCGCCGGGGTTTTTCTCGCCATGTGGTCGGGAAAAATCGCCGCCGAGGTCATCCAGAAATCACTCGCGCAAGGCAAACCGAACCGCCGCCTGCTTGCCAGCTACGAAAAACGCGTCCGCAAGGGGCTGATGTTCTACTGGCACGCCGTGGAAAATTTTTACGCCACGCCGTTCATGGAATTATTTTTGCAGCCGCGCAACCACCACGACCTGCCCTCCGCCGTCAACGCCGTGCTGGCGGGCGAACTCGAAGGCGGCTGGAAATTGCGCTGGCGGTTGAAATATTTTTTCCTGCTCGTCAAACTCCAGAAACGCTGGCCGCTCGTGCCGCACCTTCCATTCTTGCCGGGCCGCAATAAAGAATCCAAAACTTCCGAATGTGCCGCGAAAGTTTGAAACGGCCAATCGAAATTGATAAAGTTCGCGTGAGTCGTCCAATCTTCATCTTGTCCACGCTGTTGCTGATTTTTTTCGCCGGTTGCCGCACGGTCAATCCGCTGCCGCCCGCCGATTTTTCCGCGCCCGGCTGGCACGTCCAGCAAGGGCAGGCCGTCTGGCAGCAATCATCGAACCGTCCCGAACTCACCGGCGATCTGCTGCTGGCGACAAACGTGAATGGAAATTGTTTCATTCAGTTTTCCAAAATTCCTTTTCCCATCGTCACCGCGCAAGTTTCCAGCAACCAGTGGCAGATAGAATTCGGGGCGGATAAATATGCCTGGCACGGACGTTGCCCGCCGCCAAATCGGTTCGCCTGGTTTCAATTGCCGTCCGCTTTGCGCAACGCAAATCTCGCAGGCAACTGGCAGTTCACCCGTGTTGAAACCAATTCGTGGCAGTTGAAAAATCTACGCACAGGCGAAATCTTGGAGGGCGAATTTTTCCAATGAACCACCATTGGTCGCGCTGGTGGTTGCTGCTGCTGCTCGTGCCGATTATCGCCGGGCTGGCGCGCCTCCATTTCGATGTCGAGATGCTCGACCTGCTGCCGGCGAATGTTCCCGCCGTGCAAGGGCTGAAAATTTATCAGGAACACTTCACGGATGCCCGCGAACTGATCGTCACCGTCCGCGCACCCGATCGCGAAACCGCCGGGCGTGTTGCGAAATCAATCACCGGAAATTTATCGCACGCCACCAATCTCGTCGCCTCCGTCACCTGGCAGCCGCCGTGGCTGGAACATCCTGAACAGACCGCCGAACTCATCGCCTATCTCTGGCTGAATCAGCCGCCGGAAAAATTCGCGCAACTGGCCGGGCGGCTCACGTCAACAAATTTGGCGAACGTGCTCACCGCCACGCGCGATGAACTGGCCACGACCATGTCGCCCAACGAAATCGCGCAGTTGAGCTATGATCCGTTCGGCCTGACGCGCCTGCCGGAAAACGTTGCCGGCACGGTTTCCGGTTTCGGTTCAGGCGAAGAATTGTTCGCCTCCGCCGACGGCACCTTTCGCATTCTGTTCGTCAAATCGCGTGATCCCTTGAACGGCTATCGCGAATGCACCGCTTGGTTCAACGCGGTTAAAAAACTGGTCGGGACGACGTTGCCAACGGACGGAAAAATTAAAATCGGCTACACCGGACGCCCGGCGTTCACGGCGGAAATTTCCGGCAGCATGCAGCACGACATGACGTTGTCCGTCGGCGGCACGGCGGTGATCATCGCGATTCTTTTTTTGATCGCGCATCGGCGCATCAAGCCGATGCTCTGGCTGCTGACCTTGCTCGCATTGATTCTGGCGGCGACGCTCGCGCTCGGCGGATTGATTTTTGGCGCGGTCAACGTCATCAGCATGGGCTTCGCGGCGATCCTGCTCGGCCTCGCGGTGGATTACGCCGTCGTGCATTATCAGGAAGCGCTCGCGCAGCCGGAGTTGTCCATCCCGCAAATCCGCCGCGCGATTGCGCCGAGCATTTTTTGGGCGGCGACCACAACCATTTCCGCATTTCTCGTTTTGAATTTTGGCGGGCTGCCCGGCCTCGCGCAACTTGGTTCGCTCGTCGGCATCGGTGTCGCCATTTCGGCGTGCGTGATGATTTTTGCCTTTCTCCCGCCGCTGTTTCTGCAGCGGATGAAGCCGCAATCAAATCTCACGGAAGCGAAAAACTCAATTTTCACTTCAAAGCCGCTGAATCCACTTCGCGCAAAAATCGTTTTCGCGTTCACGATCATTTTAATTTTGGGCTGTGCCGCAATTTTGTTTTCCGGTTTGCCCAAAATGGACAATTCCGCCGATTCCTTTCGTCCGCGCGACAGCCAGGCTTATGCGACGCTGGATGCCATCCAGGAAAATCTGAATCAAAAACGCGAGCCGCTCTGGCTGGTCATTTCCGGTGGCAATGAAAGTGAAGTCGCGCAAAAACTCGACGCGGTTTTGCCGACGCTCAACGCCGCCGTCACCAACCAAACGCTTTCCGGTTTCACACTGCCGAACGCGCTCTGGCCGCGCCCGAATTTTCAGGCGGCCAACCGTGCGAACGCGCAACAACTCGCCGACGAATTCCAAGTGTTCCGTGCCGCTGCTTTGACGAATGGTTTTTCCGCAGATGCGCTTGGGCTGACCAAAGGCATTTTGGAAACCTGGCAACGCGCCACCGCGAGCCAGAATGTTTTCTGGCCGACAAATCCGCTTTGCACTTGGATTTTTGAAAAACTCGCCGCGCACGATTCACAGCATTTTTTCGCCGTCGGTTTTCTTTATCCCGCGACGAACGCAACGCCGGCTTCCTTTGCAAAACTTGATTCGCAATTGCCGCGCGAGAGCGTCTGGCTTTCCGGATGGGAATTATTGGGCGGAAGCGTTTTGGCCGCCGTCCAAAAAAATCTCTGGAAACTGCTGCTGCCGATGGCCGGACTTATTCTGCTTTCGCTGTGGCTGGCGTTCCGGCGATTCGCGGAAGTTTTTTTCAGCCTTGGCGTTTTATTGTTCAGCGGACTTTGCCTGCTTGCCGTGATGAAAGTTTCCGGCTGGTCATGGAATCTTTTCAACCTCATGGCGCTGCCGCTGATTTTGGGCACGGGCGTGGACTACAGCATCTTCATGCAGCTCGCCCTGCGGCGGCACGGCGGCGATTTGAAACTCGCCCACCAATCGGTCGGACGCGCCTTGCTGTTGTGCGGCGGCACGGCCATCGCCGGTTTCGGCACGCTTGGCCTGTCGAGCAACGCCGGCTTGTCGGGCCTCGGCCGGGTTTGCGCCGTCGGCATTGCGGGCAACATGCTGATCTCGGTTTTTTTGCTGCCCACGATTTGGAAATTCTCTCTTGGGAAAAGTGAATTGAAAACTGACGATGCACAAAATTCAAAGCCGTCGCAGTTTTACAGTTCGTTCATCTGGCGAACCGGTTTGGCGCTCGGACGTTTTATTCCCGCGCCGGTTTTTGAATTTTTCGCCCGGTTGCTCGCCGCGATTTATTGGCGGCTGGCCGCGCATCGGCGCGAAATCGTGATTCAAAATCTGCTGCCCGCCTTGAACGGTGACCGCCCGGCGGCCACGCGCAAATCGCGGGAATTGATCACGCAATTTTTTCTCAAAATCACCGACCTGTGGCGCTACGAAAGCGGCGTGCCGTTCGACCGCTGGCTGGGTGAATGGAACGGCTGGGAACATTTTCAGGCCGCCCACGCGCGCGGCAAAGGCGTCTTGCTCGTCACGCCGCATCTTGGCAACTGGGAGTTTGGCGGCGCGTTTCTGGTGCAGCACGGCTACCAATTGCTCGTGCTCACGCAGCCCGAACCGGATCAAAAATTGACCGAACTGCGCCAGCAATCCCGCGCGCAACGCGGCGTGGAAACTTTGGTGGTGGGCGAGGACGCTTTTGCCTTCATCGAAATCATCAAGCGCTTGCAGGCCGGCGCGACGGTCGCGTTGCTCGTGGATCGTCCGCCCGCGACGACGGCGGTGAACGTGAATCTGTTCGGCCAGCCGTTTCCCGCGTCCATCGCCGCCGCCGAACTCGCCCGCGCCTCCGGTTGCGCCATTGTGCCGGTTTACATCGTGCGCCAGCCGAATGGACATCTCGCGCACATTTTGCCGGAAATAATCTATGACCGCGCCGCCATCGGCAACCGCGATGCGCGCGTCCAGTTGACCCAGGAAATCCTGCGTGCGTTCGAGCCGGCCATCCGGCAGCATCTGGATCATTGGTTTCACTTCGTCCCGGTCTGGCCGGTGGAAAAATCAAAATGAAAATGTTCCGACAACTTTTTTTTGCACTGGGAATTTTTTCCGCGCTGCATATCATCCGCGCCGCCGACACTAACGTGGTGCTGGATGCCTGGTTCGCTGCGCAAAAAAATCTTCACGCCTGGTCGGCGGATTTCACGCAGACGCGCGCGCTGAAAACCTTGACGCAACCGCTCGTCGCCAAAGGCCACATTGATTTTGCCGTGCCGAATGATTTTCGCTGGGAACTCGGCCAGCCGGCGCGGACCATCGCGCTGCGGCACGGCGACGAGATGTTCGTGATTTATCCGCGATTGAAGCGCGCGGAAAAATATCCGCTCGGAGCCAGCACGCCGGCGGAATGGCGCGACACGATGTCGCTGTTGCAGGCGGGCTTCCCGCGCGACCGAAAAGAATTTGACGAACAATTTCAAATCCTCTCGCTCACCAAAACCAACGGCACATGGCAGATGGAACTCCAGCCGAAAAGCGCTTTCGCGCGACAAATGATGCCGGAACTGCGTCTCGGCGTGGCGACGAACAATTTTGCGCTGACCAGCACCGAAATGATTTTTGTGGACGGCTCGCGGATGCGGAATGATTTTACCAATGCCGTGATGAATCCGCCGCTGGACGAAAAACTGTTCGAGTGGACGCCGCCCGCCGATTTCAAAGTCACCGAACCGTTTGCCAAATGAATCCCGATGATTTGCAACGCGCGCTCAATCTTCTGCCGCATGGCGCGGAATTCCGGTTCCTTAACCGGCTCGTAAAATTGAATCCGGGACAAAGCGGCGAAGGTGAATATAAAATTCGCGGCGACGAATTTTTTCTGCGCGGCCATTTTCCGGGTGAACCGATTTTTCCCGGCGTCTTGCTCGTCGAAGCGGCGGCGCAACTTGCCGGCGTGGTCGCTCAAAGCGATCCGAACATTCCGACGTTGAAAAATTTGAAACTGACGGCGATGCGAAACGTGAAGATTCTCGGTGCCGCGAAACCGGGCGAAATCATTTTGCTGGAAACAGAAATCATCGGACGTTTGGGCGGCCTGATTCAAGCACAAGCCACCGCGAGCGTGAACGGCCAGACCGTGTTGCAGGCGGAACTGGTTTTGAGCGGCGAACTTTCCAAGCCAATTTAGGCTTTCAACGCTGCGCGCCATACTCGCTTAAAATGCCGTTGTTGACGGTGCGTTTCACGTTTTTAAACCCGCTGTCTGCCAGCGCCGCGATGATGACCGAAGGCGAAACACATTCGGCAATCGTGGCCCAATAATATTGCATGAGCTTCACCGTGGATTTATTCCGGCGACGCAGCCAGCCGA
This sequence comes from Verrucomicrobiia bacterium, assembly GCA_036268155.1. GTDB lineage: Bacteria > Verrucomicrobiota > Verrucomicrobiia > Limisphaerales > UBA11358 > UBA11358. The sequence continues at coordinate 13,776 of DATAUQ010000110.1, forward strand.
TGCGCGGCACCAGTTGCCGCATGTAGAAACGGATCAAAGGCAGCGCCACCGGATTCGTCGGCCGCGTGATTTCCAAAATCAATATTTTTCCGTCCGGCTTCAGCACGCGCTTGAATTCGCCGAAAAGCTTTCCCAAATCTTCAACGTGGCGCACGGCGTAACCCATGCACACAAAGTCGAAAGTAGCATCGCCGCACGGCAGCGCTTCGCCTGTGCCTTCCAGCAGCGTGACGGGATTGCGTTTTCGATTTTCCGCGAGCATTCCCTGGCTCGGATCAACGCCGGTGACCAACGCGGGGGCCACGCCGAGTTCCAGCGCGGCCTTGATCATCAAGCCCGTGCCGGTCGCCACGTCGAGCAACCGCATTCCGCCCGTCAACCCGGCGCGCTGCAAGGCTTCGCGGCGATAAATCTGGTCGCGCCCAAATGACATGATGCCGCTGACCCAGTCGTAATCCGGCGCCGCTTCATTGAACAGGTTGTTGACAAAATTCTGCCGCGCCGCCGGGTCGCAATAAAATTCAGGCAGCGGCCGGTGCGGCGACAGAGGGTTTGCCGGAGATTCTGTTTTCAACAAATCATCCATCAGTGCACGTTGCCAATTGGCGGCGGGAAGTCAAATGCGTTTCAATCCGGCACGAGCTTGCTCAAATGACGCGAACAAAATTTACGGCGCCATTCCGCGCGGGAAATTTTTCCGCGCGCGTTGGCCGCGAGCGATTCGGCAAAAATCCATTCGCGCGGCAACTGCCAGGCGGGCAAGGTTTTCAACAGGAATTGTTTCAAAATATTTTCATCCACGTCAGAAACAACAATGGCGACAATGGCTTCTCCGCGCTCCGCGTCGCGGCTGGGCGCGCCGAAAACGAGGCACTCGCGCACTCGTGGGTTTGCGAGCAGTGCGCGCTCGATTGTCTCCGGCGAAATTTTCCGGCCTGCCACATTAATCTGCTCGTTCAGGCGACCGCGCAAAAAAACTTTGCCGTCTTTTAATTCCGCCAGGTCGCTCGCTTGAAAAATTCCATTGCCAAGCGAATCCGATTTTTCCGGCCAATACGTTTCACCGACGGCGCGGCTTTGAATTTGCAGACAGCCATTTTCGCTGACCGACAATTTCACATTTTTCATCGGCGTTCCGGCGAACGTCGCGTCCGCGCGCGGAATTTTCGTCGCGTCAAATGCGATTCCGCCGCATTCGCTAGCGCCGAGAAAATTATGGATTTTCAGACCGTGCGCGTAAAAAATTTCAGTTTCTAATTTCAACGGCAGCGGCTCGCCGGCGGAAATCGCGAGCCGGATACTTTTAGGAATCGCGTCTGCCGCGTGCCACGCACGCCACATGGCGGGCACGGCGGGAAGCGTCAGAAACTTTTCAGTTTCAGCGGCGCGACGGATGATTTCCGGCAACGGCGCGGGCGCAAGGATCAGCGGAATGCCATGCAACAACAGCGGCAAAATCAGGTTGGAAAATCCATACGAATGCGCGAGCGAAATGACGCCGAGGTTCAGCCAGTCCGCGCGCAAACCCATCGTGGCGACGATATTTTCCCCGTCGGCGGCCAGTTGTTCCGCAGTGAAGGCGACAAGTCGCGCGCCGCCGGTCGTCGCCGAAGTAAGTTTGAAATGAATACAATTTTTCGGAACATCAAAAATTTCCGGCGGCGATTGTCCCGGTTCCAGCGGGCAGACGATTTTATTTTCGCGCCACGCGGCAAGCAGTTGCAAAATGAATTCCGGCGAATGGCCTTGCGGGAAAATCGCGCCGTCCAAAACGATTTTCTCGATTTCACCAGCGTCGAAAAGTTCTCCAAACGACCAGCGCTTGCCGGAAGCGGCATCGCGCAGCGCAAGTTCGTTGCGCCGATCTCCGGCAATTCTGCGCCAGCGTTCGTAAAGCATTGTCAGTTTGGTAACTCACCTTTAACTTCAGACGCAAGCGAATTGATGATCTTGATGAAAACAAAAATAAATTTAAGCGAGCCCGTTACGCGGCATTTTGAATTCGCGCGCGACAGTTTCGCCTTTGCGAACGAATTGGTGTGGGAATACCAGGTGGATGCGGCGACTGACAAAAGAGTTTTTGGCCCGCGCAATCCAAAGCCGGAATATGCACACCGCTGTTTTGCCCTCGCGCGCGTGGCGCGGCAATTTTTTTATCACGCGCGGTTCGCCGCCGACCAGCCGGCGGTGAGCGATGAAATTTACCGCCAACTGATTCAAGCTGTCATTGTCCGTCATCCGCGGACGCCTTGCAAATCCGGCGAGCAAATCGTCATTCCCGGTTTTTCGGGCTTGCGCGAATTCAGCCGGACGCATGAAAAACTTTTAAAAGCGGCCTGTGGCGGCGCGTGGCGATCGTATTTTTTGCGAAGTCATTGGCGGATGATCACGCCGTTTTCGCGCGCGCACCAGTCGCACACCGCCAAGTCTTTGGTCGCCGCGCTCAATCAAAACCGTCTGCCGATTTTGCACCTCATCAAATTTCCATCGCTGACGATCAATCACTGCATCGTGTTGTTCGGGGTGAAAGAGATTGAACGCGGCTGGGAATTTGAATCTTACGACCCGAACAATTCCGAAAAACCGGAGCAGCTCACGTTTGACCGCTCGGCGCGAACTTTTTTTCTGTCGGCCAATTCCTGCTGGCCTGGCGGCGCGTTAAATGTAAGTCACATCTGCCGTTCCTGGTTTTTCTGACTGGCTGGACCGCGCCGTGGCCGCCAGAACAGCGGGCCGAAAAAACTCAACCCACAGACATTGATGCCGCAGATGTAGCCGATTTTGTAAAGGCGTCCCGAATTGTCCGTCGCAAAAATTTCCACATCCTCGCCGAGTAGCAGGCTCGGCAGCGCGAGCGGCATCAGCGCGCCATGCAACATACCATAGCCGAAACCGAAAGCGGTATTTTTAGGAAACGCCCGGGGCGACGACCAGCCGTAAAACCAGCCCAGCAAAAGTGAGGCGCTTAAAAAATAAACGATTTTTTTCAGCCACAACTTCCGGCGCGCGGTTGAAATTGGTGCAGGATCTGATGTTGTCGGCATTTCAACCACAGCATGATTTTCCATGACGGCTGCGCGCAAGCAGAATTTCAAGAAATGAAAGCGGCCATTTGACGCGGCAAACTTCACTCTTGAAAAGCGCGTGGCGGAAACGCAGGCTGGCGCGGCCGGATTGCACGAATTTTTGAGCGGATGGCGACACAAATTAAAAACTGGTTCAAGGGAATTTTTCTAACCGCCGCTTTTTTTGGGGCGTTTTTTATTTTTGCGGCGCTCGGTTCGCTGGTCAGTCTGACGTGCGCGGTTCCCGCTTTTTTGTTTAGCGGGGAACGTGCGCGCTCTTTTGGCCAGACACTGATTCACGAGTTGTTTATTTTTTTTGTGGGATATTTGCGCGCGGTCGGGTTGATTGAACTGGAGGCGGACGAATTGTCCGGGCTGCGCGATGCCGGCGGATTGATCGTGGTGGCAAATCATCCCTGCCTGTTGGACGCGGTGCTGATGGTTTCGCAATTGCCAAAATCAGTCTGCCTGATGAAAGGAAGCCTGGCGCGCAACATTATTTTTTCCGGCACGGCACGGCTGGCCGGATATGTCCATAATAAATCCGGTCTGGGCCTCGCCAAAAAATGCGAGGAGCGGCTGAAAGAAGGGTCAAACCTGCTGGTGTTTCCCGAAGGCACGCGAACTGTTGGCGGAAAATTATTGCCGTTCAAAATGGGATTCGCCTTGGTCGCCGTTTTGACGCGCGCGCCAGTGCAAACCGTCATCATCACGACCGAAAGCGGCTGTCTAGGCAAGAGTTGGCCGCTTTTCAAAAAGCCGGTTTTTCCCGTGCGCTATTCGCTGCGATTGGGTCGGCGGTTCCAACCGATGCCGCAAGAGGATGCGAAAGATTTCGGCGGCAAGGTGGAAAATTATTTCCGGGAAACGCTTTCGCAATCATGACGCCAAGCCAAACCCATCTGGTCATCATCCCCAGCTACAACACGGGAACCAAATTGATCGAAACGGTGAAACACGCCCTGGCCTGTTGGCAGCCGGTGTGGATCGTGATGGATGGCAGCACGGACGGCAGCACGGTAGAATTGGCAAAAATGGTCGCGCCGGAAAATGGATTGCGCATTTTGCTTCTCGAAAAAAATTCCGGCAAAGGCGCGGCGGTGTTGCACGCGTTGCTGGCCGCGAGCCGCGAAGGTTTCACTCACGCGCTCGTGCTGGACGCGGATGGACAACATCCGGCGGCTGATATTTCCCGATTTATACAGGTCTCGCAAAAAAATCCCGACGCCATGATCTTAGGCGTGCCGCAATTTGCGCCTGACGCGCCGGCCTCGCGCCGCCACGGACGGCGTGTGGGAAACTGGTGGGCGAATCTGGAAACTTTCTGGGGCGGAATCGAAGATTCGCTTTTTGGTTTCCGGGTTTATCCCATCCGCGAATCGGTGCGCATCCTGCAAAGCATCCGCAGCGCGCGACGTTTTGATTTCGACACGGAACTGGCAGTGCGACTTTTCTGGTGTGGCGTCCCGCCGATCAACCTTACCGCGCCGGTTCAGTATTTCAAATCCGCCGACGGTGGAACTTCACACTTCCATTACTTGCGCGATAATTTACTGCTTATCCGGCGGCACACGCTTTTGGTGCTAGAGATGCTGCCGCAAATGAGAAGGATTTGGAAATTGCGGCAGCGGGCGAAAGAGTTGAAAAAATCCCCTCGACCATTCAACATGATTCAAAATGGAAAAACTTCTGCCGCGCCGGTGACGACTCTGTCCCTGATAGGCACTTGGTTTTTCACTCGCCGCCAACTTGCCAAGTCTCTGATCTTCATCGTGGCCGTGACCACCCCTGTGCTTCTGGCGCTTAATTGGAACCATAAGCTTTTATTTATCCCGCTTGAACTGGCCACGAAATTTCTGATCGTTTTTCCGGCTATTTGTCCCAATTGCCGCTGGTTTGGGCCGGTCGTCACCCGCTTCCGCACGCAGAAAAAAACCGTGTGGCTGACGATTGACGATGGGCCGCACCCTGAAGACACGCCGGGATTGCTCAAGCTGCTGAAAAAATACGACGCGCACGCGACATTCTTTGTCATTGGCCGACAGGTGCAAAAATATCCCGAACTGGCGCGCGCGATTTTGCGCGACGGCCATACGCTGGCCAATCACACGCAGAACCATCCCGTTCTGTTTTTCTGGAGCTTTCTCGAAACGCGGCTGACACGGGAAATTGATCTATGTAATGAAGCATTGCGCGAAGTCACTGGCGAAATACCCCGTTGGTTTCGCGCGCCAGCAGGCATGGCCAATCTGTTTCTGCATTTTTTGCTGCGCGACCGGGACATGAAGATCATCGGCTGGTCGGCGCGCGGATTTGACGGCCTGCTTCACAATACCGACGCCATGGCCGATCGCATCTGCAAATCAATTCAACCCGGCACGATCATTTTAGTGCATGAAGGCCGGCGCGACCGTCATGAACTTCCAATCAATTTGATTCTGGCTGAAACCGTTCTGACCCGCCTGACGGCTGAAGGTTACGTTTTCATCGTGCCGGATGAAAAAGATTTCCTTTGAATTATCAGATCACGCTTAAAAATTATTCATGGAGCCGGAAGCAGTCGCGTTTCTAACCCCGGTTGGCCGGGGGATTTTCGGGATTATGTTTTAGACAAACTTTGAAGATGGTAGGACACCGTGCTGCGCCCCCGTCCGGAAGAACTGAACGACAGCACCTCTACGGCGGAGCGTTTGTGTTTGTGCGGCGTCAGGTTTTCAGTGTCCATGTGGTCGTGTTCTTTAGCTCACACAATCACCGAACACTTGTCCACCAATTCGAGGCAACGCCGGCCGCCACAATAAACCTGTTTTTTTGCGCACTGGACAAGGATTGTCACCGGATTGTAACTTTCCCGCAGGATGGCGCAAACCTATCATCCGCGCGTCCGACCATTGGAAATAATTTTTATGAGCGGTTTTAAGCCGGAGCATTTCATCAATCGCGAGTTGAGCTGGCTGGAGTTCAACCAGCGCGTGCTCGACGAGGCGCTTGACCCGGCCAATCCGCTGCTCGAACGGCTCAAGTTCTTCACCATCGTCAGTTCCAACCTCGACGAATTTTTTGAGGTGCGCGTCGCCGGCCTGAAACAGCAGATGGAAAGCGGGCAGGGCGAACGCAGCGTGGATGGTTTGACGGCGCGCGAAACTTTTCAGGCGATTGTCAGCCGCGTGCGACGCATGGTCGCCGACCAATACGAATGTTGGCGGGAAAATCTTTTGCCCGCGCTGGCGAAGCACAACATCCGCACGCTTGAACTGGACGACCTGGCCGCCGGCGATCTCGGCTGGCTCGAAGAATATTATCTGGCAAAAATCCGCCCGGTGCTGACGCCGCTGGCGATTGACCCGGCGCATCCGTTTCCGCAACTGCTGAACAAATCGCTGAACCTGATGGTGCGGCTCGAAATGGCCCCGCGCGACGGCATCGGCCAGCCGCTCAAACATCTCGCCGTCGTGCAATGCCCGGCGATCTTGCCGCGCCTCATCCAATTGCCGCGCGATGATGCGCGACGCGATTATGTTTTTTTGAGTCATTTGATCGGACGTTTCATCGTCGATTTGTTTCCCGGCACAAAAATTCTCGGCTGCTGGGCATTTCGCGTCACGCGCAACAGTGAACTGTATATTGACGAGGAAGATTCCAGCAACCTGCTCAAAGCCGTCGAAACTGAATTGCACAACCGGCGCAAAGGCGACGCCGTGCGGCTGGAGATTGACCATAATTGCCCGGAACAAATCCAGGCCGCGCTGTTGAAAACTTTCCGGCTGACCGAGGACGATTTGTATCTGGTCAACGGCCCGCTCAATCCGACGCGATTGATGATGTTGTATCAGGGCGACCATTCGCCGGAATTGCGCGATCCTCCGTTCGTCGCGCCCGTCGCGCGCGCGTTGCGCGGACATGAGGATATTTTTGCCGCCATCCGTGAACGCGACGTGCTGCTGCATCATCCTTACGAAAATTTTAACAGCGTCGTGGAATTTCTCGAACACGCTGCGCAGGACGAAAATGTTTTCACCATCAAGATCACGCTCTATCGCACCGGCGGTGATCCGCGCATTATCGGCGCGCTGATGGACGCGGTCAACAATGGCAAGCAGGTGACGGCGGTGGTCGAATTGCGCGCGCGCTTCGACGAGGCGAACAATATCCAGTGGACGCGGCAGCTTGAAGAGAACGGCGTCCATGTCGTCTATGGATTGGTCGGATTCAAGATTCACGCAAAGGTCGCGCTCGTCGTGCGTTCGGAAGGCGGACAAATCCGCCGCTACGTCCATCTGGCCACCGGCAATTACAATCCAACCACCGCGCGCTTTTACACGGACATTGGTTTGCTCACGTGCAAGCCGGAATTCGGCGAGGACGCGACGAACTTGTTCAATCTGCTCACCGGCATCTGCCAGTTTCAGGGCATGAAAAAAATCATCGCCGCGCCGTTTGATTTGCACGCGCGACTGATTCAATTGATCGAACGCGAAATCGGCCACGCGCAAAAAGGTTTGCCGGCACAAATCATCGCACGGATGAATTCGCTCGTGGAACCGACGCTCATCGAGGCGCTTTACCGTGCGTCGCAGGCGGGCGTGAAGATCGAATTGATCGTGCGCGGCATCTGCTGCCTGCGTGCCGGCGTCAAGGGCGTGAGCGAGAACATCACCGTGCGCAGCATCGTGGACCGTTTTCTGGAGCACAGCCGGATTTATTTTTTTGAGAACGCCTGCCAGCCGGAAGTGTTCGCGGGCAGCGCGGACTGGATGCCGAGAAATCTGTTCCGCCGCATCGAAGTCGTTTTTCCAATTGAAGAGGGCAATTTGCGCGAGCGTGTCATCAGTGAAATTCTGGCCGTCACGCTCGCCGACAATGTGAAGGCGCGGTTTCTGCGCGCCGACGGAACTTACCGCCGCACGGAATCTCGGAACGGTGAAAAGAAACGGCGCAGCCAGACGGAATTCATCGCGCTGGCGACGGCGGAAGAACCGCATCTGGTTGCTAAAACCGGCGCGAAATATCCGCGCGTAAAATTATTGTCGCGGCCTGAAGCTGTCGCCGCGCATCCACGAAAAAACAAATCACCAAAATCATGAACCTTTATTTTTTGCGTCATGGGATCGCCATTGATCCGAGCTTGCCAGGTTTTGCGAAAGATGCAGAACGTCCGCTCACGCCAAAAGGCCGGCGGCGTTTGCGGCAGATAGCCGAGGCGATGGGCGCGATGAAAATTTCCTTCGACGTGATTCTTTCTAGCCCGTATGTGCGCGCGAAACAAACGGCGGAAATTGTCACCAAAACTCTCAAGCGCCGGAAGAAATTAAATTTTACCGACGAGTTGACGCCCGGCGGAAATCCCAAGTCGCTCATCCAGCAGTTGAATGATTTGCGACCGAAGCCAAAAAACATTTTGCTCGTGGGACACGAACCTTACATGAGCAAGCTCATCGCGCTGCTCACGGCGGGCAACACGAGCATGGAAATCGACCTGAAGAAGGGCAGCCTGTGCAAACTCGAAACGGATTCATTGCGCTACGCCCGCTGCGCAACATTCGTTTGCCTGCTGGCGCCGCGTCATCTGGCGTTGATGATCGGCAAACGGCCGGCGCGTTGATTTTTTCCGGTCACGATTTCAAGTTGTCGCCGGCTTGATTCCCGGCGTGGTTCGCGCGGATTTGGCTGGTCGCTTGCGGCTTGCCCATTGCTGGAATGATTCGAGGTAAAGATAAACCACGGGCGTGATGAAAAGCGTCAGGCATTGCGAAACGATCAGGCCGCCCACGACGGCCAGCCCGAGCGAACGCCGGGCTTCGCCGCCCGCGCCGAGGCCGAGCGCGATGGGAAATGTGGCGCACAGCGCCGCCATCGTGGTCATCATAATCGGACGAAACCGGAGCAGGCAGCCTTCGTGAATTGCCTCGGCGGGGCTTTTGCCATGCTCGCGTTGCGCGTTGATGGCAAAATCAATCATCATGATGGCGTTTTTCTTCACGATGCCGATGAGCATGATGAGGCCGACGAAACCGTAAATGTTCAAATCCAAACCGAAAATCATCAGCGTCAGGAGCGCGCCGAAACCCGCCGAGGGCAGGCCGGACAAAATCGTGAGCGGGTGGATGAAGCTTTCGTAAAGAATTCCGAGGACGATGTAGATGACAATGATGGCGACAATGAGCAGCGCGATCATTCCGCGAAATGACGATTGAAATACCGCCGCCGCGCCCTGAAAACTTCCGGTGATGGTCGCGGGCAGGTGCATGTCCGCCTCGATTTTTTGCAATCGTCCGACCGCCGTGCCGAGCGATGTGCCGGGCGCAAGGTTGAATGTGATTGTCACCGACGGCAACTGGCCGACGTGCGAGATGCTGGTGGGGCCGACGGTGCGCGTCAATTTTGCGACGGCGCTCAACGGAATCAATTTTGGCGTGCCGTTGGTGTCGGTCACTGAACTGGTGATGTAAAGTTGCGCGAGCGCGGCAGGATCGAGTTGGAATTGCGGCAGCACTTCAAAGACAACCCAGTATTCGGCCACGTCGGCGTAAATCGTGGAAGACTGCCGTTCGCCATAGGCATCGTAGAGGCCGTTCTCAATCTGCTGCGGCGTGACACCAAGTGCGGCGGCTTTGTCGCGGTCAATCTCCACGTTGACCTGTGGCGCGGCGATTTGCAGATCGGTCGTCACGTCTTGAAAACCCGGTTCGTGCGCGAGCTTGTCCGTCAAAATCGGCGCCCAATGAAACAGTTCCTTCACGTCGGTGTCCTGCAGGCTGTATTGGTAAAGCCCCTTGCTTTGCATTCCGCCGACGCGGATGAGCGGCGGCACTTGCAGATAAACATTCATGCCCGTCAACTTCGCGAATTTCGGGCGCAATTCCTGAGCGATCTGGGTAGCGCTTAACTTTCGTTCCGAGAGGTCTTTCAAGCGCATGAACATATGGCCGCTGTTCAAAACTCCGCCGCCGACGAAGGATATGAAACCGTCAACATTCGGATCGGCGGCTACAATTTTCATCGCGGCAAGCTGGTGTTCGCGCATCGCATCGAATGAAATGTCCTGCGCGCCCTCGGTCTGGGCGGAAAGCCGGTTGGTGTCTTCGTCGGGGAAAAAACCCTTGGGAATCACGACGAACAAAATTGCCGTCGCGACGAAAATAACCAGCGACACGAACATCGTGGCCCTGCGGTGGCGCATGGCCGTCTGCAACGTCCGGTCATAACTGTCGCGCAGCCAGTCGAAGAAACGCTCGAAGGAGTTGTAAATTTTTCCGTGCTTGCGCCCGTGCTGCGAATGGACGAACCGGCTGCACATCATCGGCGTCAGCGTCAGCGAAACGAAACCGGAAACCAAAAC
>DATAUQ010000111.1:0-11533 GCA_036268155.1 Verrucomicrobiia bacterium
GAAATCATGTATCATCCGCCGGATCTGCTGACGAATTTCCCGGACACCGAGGAATACATTGAACTGTTCAATCTCAGCAACGCACCCGTTGCGCTTTACGATCCTGCCGCGCCGACGAACGTCTGGCGATTGGCGAACGCCATCACGTTTGATTTCCCGACCGGCACGACGATTCCCGCCAACGGCTATCTGATCGTCGTCGCATTTGATCCGGCCACCGACACCGCCGCCCTCGCGAACTTCCATGCCCGATTCGGCACAAATGGAACGCTCGTTGGCCCGTATTCCGGCAAGCTGGATAATGCGGGGGAAACCGTTGAACTCTGGCGGCCTGATGAGCCGCAAGCCGCGCCGCACCCTGATGCGGGCTTTGTTCCGCAGATTCTCGTCGAGCGCGTGGCGTATTCTGACAACGCGCCCTGGCCCGTTGCGGCAGACGGCGGCGGAGCGTCGCTCCAGCGCGTCGTGCCCGCGAATTACGGCAACGATCCCGCGAACTGGTATGCCACATCTCCGTCGGCAGGTCTGCCACATGCGGTTGACACCGATGGCGACGGGATGCCGGACGACTGGGAAATAGCGAACGGCACCGACCCATTTGTGAATGATGCCGACGCTGATCCTGATCACGACGGACTTTCAAATTTTCAGGAATACCTTGCCGGCACCAGCCCGACAAATTCCGCGAGCGTGTTCAGGATTGAATCGGCCTTGATGTCCGGCACCAACGTAATCTTCAGTTTCACCGCCATCTCAAATCACAGTTACACCGTTCAAATTCAATCCGCGCTGGGAAGCGGTGCCTGGCAAAAATGGCTGGACATACCGGCCGCGCCCGGCAACCGGACCATCTGGCTGACGAACGGCGCTGGCATTGGGACGAATTCGTTTTACCGGCTCGCCACCCCGCTGCAACCATGAACAGCCTCGCCGCCATTTAATCCATGGAAGAGCAACTGCAACGCCAGCGATTCGAGCGCAAATACCTCGTCTCGGAAGACCGGGCAAAGCAGATTCGCGAGTTTGTGAAATATCATCTCGTGCCGGACGAATATAGCGAAGGCCGCCCCGAATATTCTTATCCGGTTCACAGTCTTTATCTTGATTCGGATTCGCTCCTCACTTATTGGGCGACGGTTCATTGCGAAAAAAAGCGCTTCAAGCTTCGCGTGCGTTTCTACGATGACAACCCGGAAGCGCCATTGTTCTTTGAAATCAAACGGCGTGAAAATGAATGTGTGCTCAAGCAGCGCGGCATCGTCCATCGTCGTTCCGGCGCAACGCTTTTGGCGGGACACTTGCCCGGGCCGGAGCATATCGCCAGCCGCAAGCCGCATCATTTCGTGGCTTTGCAGCGGTTCAGTCATCTGACCCACAAGCTCGACGCACGGCCGATGGTTCATGTGGCTTATATGCGCGAGGCGTGGGTGAGCCAGCGCAACAACTCGGTCCGGGTCACGCTTGATCGCAATGTGCGTGGCGAGCCACGGCTCCAAGCGCTGTTCAGCACGCAGATGGTGAATCCCATCCATGTCTTTGGCCCGCAAGTTGTCCTTGAACTGAAATTTACCGACCGTTTTCCAGGCTGGTTTAACCAACTCGTCCGGCATTTCGACCTGTTGCAGACCGGAGCGCCCAAATATTGCGGCAGCCTGGCGCTGGCGGGCGAGGCGCGGGTGGTGAACACGAAGCTTGAAAACCATCAAGAAAGGCTGGCGTGGCTTGCTGATTATTGCTAACCATGACATTCACTCATGTTTGACGGACTCCTCAACGGCGATATCGGACGCGCTCCCACGAATTTCCCGGCGCTCCTGCTCGGCCTGCTGCTGGCGCTGGCCGGCGGCCATGTGATCGCGTGGGTCTACATGACCACGCACTCGGGTTTGTCCTATTCCCGTTCCTTCGTCAAATCAATCATCGTCATGCCGGTGGTCGTGGCGCTGGTCATGCACGTTCTGGCGAACAATATCATCACCGCCTTCGGCATGATGGCCGTGTTCACCATCGTCCGTTTCCGCAACATGCTGCGCGATACGCTGGACACGTCATATATTCTCCTGGTGCTTGCACTCGGCATGGCCGCAGGCAGTCAAAAATTCACGACCGCCGTGGTGGGGCTGGCGGTGATGACCGTGGCATTGCTTTATCTCTCGGCAACTTCCTTCGGCAGCCGCCATCGTTACGATCTCATTCTTAACCTGCATTGGTCACGGCCGCTTTCGGAATTGGACGAAATCAACCGTCTGCTGACCCGCCACACCCGGCGGAGCCATCGCGCGAGCCAGCGGGGCGAACCCGGGAGCGTTGGAATGGATATTTCCTATTGGCTGCTCTTGCGCGATCCGGATCGCGTGAGCGACCTGCTGGATGAGATGCGCAAAGTGAACGGCGTTTCAAATCTTAGCTCCATTCAGGCGGAAGACGAATCGGAGGTCTAAAATGCCAGATAAAAACCTGCCCCTCATTCCCATACCCGCCAAACAGCGCTGGCGCGACTTTCGCATCAGGTTTCTGCCGCCGCTTGCCTTCCTGGCGCTCGTCGGAATCATCTGCTGGATGTGGGGTCAATATGTGGAGCCAAACGCCATCGTCGGGCAGGTTGAAACCGTCCATGCCAATATCGTCAGCACCATTGGCGGCACGATGCAGTCCCTCAATGTGGACCTGCTTGAACCCGTTACGAACGGCCAGGTGCTCGCAGTCATTACCGGCCTTGATCCCGATCAACTCAAAGCCGAACTCGCCGCCGCCGAATCCGACCTGCGCCTGCTGAAGTCGCGCATGGACATTGATAAAACCCGCAACTTAAATTCATACAGCCAGCTTCGCATCACGTTGCTGGAGGAAAAATTGAGCCTCGACGTTGCCCGCCTCGGGCTTCAGCAGGCGCAGCAGGAATTTGAGCGCGCCCAAAAACTCCTCGATGCCGGCTTGATTTCGCGCGGTGTTCCAGACGGCCTTTCCGGCGGCGGCCTGATCAACGCCCGCAATGATCTCGGTTACGAAACGGCCGTTCGAAACCGGGATACGTTGCAATCCGAGATCGCCACCCGGGAAAAAACGGTGGCTGAACTGGAAGAATCCGTCAAAACCCTCGAACACACCGGGACCATACAGGTGACCCCGGAGGATGCAATTGTCGAGCAGGACATTGCCGCCCAGCGGGAGCGCATTGAACAATTGCAGAAGCCGGTGATCCTGCGCTCGCCGATTGACGGCTTTGTCAATGACATCAAATTGCGGCCCGGTGAAAAAACAACCGCCGGCACCACCCTGCTCGTCGTGAGCGGCCGCACATCCAATCGCATCGTCGCATGGGTTTATCCGCCCGTCACCAAGCGTCCCCAAATCGGCGACACGGTTGAAGTGAACCGCATGGGCATGGGCGGAATCCGTTTTGAAGGCACGATCATCCGGGTCGGCTCGCAACTCGAGGCGGTCGGCGCGATGCTTCAATCACCGCTGGCAAATCCCGAACACATTGATGTCGGCCTGCCATTGCTGGTCAAATCTGACGAAGCCCTGAAACTGATTCCCGGCGAACCCGTGCAGCTTCGCGTCATCCGGTCTGCCGAAATCACGACAGCGAATTGATCCGGCGAAGGCGGAATTTCCGGCCATAAATCTGAATTCAATTAGTATCCGCCTGCGCAATGCCCCACTTTCGATTCGGCTCTGGCCCCAGTGTCAACTCCAGCGTGCCGCCGTCGGCCAATACGGATTGCGGGAATGAAAATTCTTGAAGCGGTTTCCCGTTCAATTTGGCGGATTGGATGTAGATGTTTCCGGGCCGGTTGTTGCGCGTGGTGATCGTGAACGTGCGGCCCGGGTAATAGTTCCGATCCAAATGAATCGTCACGCGGTCAAAGATGGGACTCGTAATCTGATAGGTGGGCTTGGATGCCGCGCCGCCTTGTTCATCGAACAGGCCGATGGCCATCATGACACTCAACGCTCCCATCTGTCCTTGATCTTCATCGCCGCTGTAGCCGCCGTTGGGCGTGATGTCGCCGAAGGACTGCTCCTGGACGACGCGCGCCCATTTCTGGCTCAACCACGGCGCGGCGGCGAAGTTGAACAAATGCGCCATGCCCGTGGACGGTTGATTGCCGTAGTCCACCCATTCCAGTTCATGTCTGTCGGCTTTGGCTGCGAAGCTGTCGGGGGTGGCCAATTCAAATTGCCGGTTGAGCGCCGCGACATATTTTTCACGACCGCCGAATAATTGAATCAAACCTGGAACGTCTTGAGGAACGAAGTGAGTGTAAATCGCCGCGTTGGCCTCGGTGAATCCGTTGGTGGCACGCGGGCCGCACGGCTCAAAGTCGGGCAGCCATGAGCCGTCTTTCAGGCGCGGGCGCATGAACTGGACGGAGGCGTCCCAAAGATTCGTATAATTATTTGACCGTTTCAACAACCAGTTCACATCCGCGTCCTTCCCCAAAGCCTTGGCCAGTTGCGCCAGGCACCAGTCCTGGTAGGCGTATTCCAGCGTCATCGAAGCTCCGTCTTTGTGAAGGCCGGTGCCTTCGATGCCTTCAGGAACGTAACCGCGCTCGACGTAATATTTCATGCCACCGCTGGCGGCGTTGGTATGTTCATAACCGGCGTGATCGCGGATGCCGCCGGGCAGGGCGTTCTTGTGAAGACCTTCGTAGGCGGCGGCCACGTCATAGTTGGTGATGCCGTGGCTGTATGCCGTGGCGAAAAAAGACGCCGCCGGATCGCCGATCATCACATAGGTGTAATTGCCTCCCGACGGCCCGCGTGGAATCAAGCCGCCGTCCCGATACATATCCACCATCGTGTTGCAGAAGGCGTCAACCACTTCGGGATAAGCCAACGGCCAGAGAAGATTCAGCGACCATTGACTGCCCCAAAGCGCGTCAAAGTTGTGGTGCGGGAACAGCGGCTTGCTGTTGGAATCCAGTCTCACTTGGCGAACGGCCGGTTCACTGCCGGTCATGTCGCAATAACGACCGTCCACGTCACTGACAATTCTTCGTCCCAGCAGCGCGTGCCATAAATCGGTGTAGAACTTGATGCGTTGCGGTTCGCTGCCGCCTTGCACTTCAAGCCGGCCCAGCCAGCGATTCCACTCGTCCCGCGAATCCTGAACGACGCGGTCAAAGTCCCACGCCGGCAGTTCAGTTTTGAGATTGAGCCGCGCGTTCTCGACGCTGACATACGAGAGGGCTACTTTCATCAAAAGCTGGCCGCCCTTTGCGGTCGGGAAAGTCACGTAAGCTCCCGCGTTTGTTCCCGCAACCCGGTCAATCGTTCCCGGCAGCAACTCATGGTTCACCCAGCCGCCAAACTCCGTGAAGGGTTTGTTAAACTGCGCGACAAAATAAACTGTGAACGGCTTGGGCCGGCGCATCGTGGGTGACATGACGGCGTAGCCCGCCAACTCGGTGTCGCTGATCCGTCGCACTTCGCTCATGGAAATCGGGGCCATCAGAGTTGCGCCGGTGTCGAAAAGGATTCGCGCTGGCCCGGCTTTGTCGAACGTGTAACGGTGCAGACCAACGCGCATCGTGGACGTCAACTCCGCCGTGATGCCGTAGGTCTTGAGCACGACCTTGTGGTAACCGGGATGAACCACTTCATCGTCGTGCGAAAAATCCGACGCGTAGGCATCCATTCCCATCTGGCCTTTCATTTCGCCGGTCGTCGGCATCACCGCCACGCCAAACAACTGCCATCCATGAATGTGGCTGAAACAGCGGATTTTGTTGTCGTCATACATATAGCCCTTGTGCCAGTCACCGTCCGTGGCCGTGTCGGGACTAAGGTTCACCATGCCGAACGGACGGCTGGCGGACGAAAAATAAAACCAGCGCGAATCATGCGTATCAATCAGCGGATTGACGTAATCAACCGGCGTCCTGGCCGCAACTGCAGACAGCGGCAACGCGGCCAGCAAACAAAAGATGTTGAACTGCCTGACCGCAGAACGATGGATGACGAAAACTCGGTTGTTCATAATTTTAGTCGGCAGCTAAATTTTATCCGCATGGTGTTGGCCGAAATTAAACTGACAAAGCGTGGCAATTGCAATTAACTTACCCGCGCAATTTATGCCCAAACGCACCGACATCCACAGCGTCCTCATCGTGGAAGGCTACCTCAACCACACTTCGCAAGGCCGCGTCGCGACGGAATTGAGTTACAAGAAAACTTGGCTTGAGGGCGGCGCCGGGGAACCAGTCTAAACTTTTTAAGTGCCGATGAAGTCCCGATTGAACACAGATTGCCCGAACAGAACGCGCCGTGCTTTCACGTTGATTGAACTGCTCGTAGTCATTGCCGTCATTGCGATTCTCGCCGCGCTGCTGCTGCCTGCGCTCTCCCGCGCCAAACAAAAAGGCCAGCAGGCCGTCTGTCTTTCCAATCTCAATCAAATTGGCCTCGCTTGGATCATGTATCTCAACGATCACGAAAGCCGCTTTCCCGACCGGCGCGATTTGAAAGCCAGCATGGCCGGCGGTTATCATCCGTGGACAACATGGCCGCCGTCCGACCCGCGCGCCGGCTGGGCGGCGATCGTTTTGCAAAGTGAAAATCCCAATTTCACCCTCTGGTCATGTCCGGCGGCGGTGAATTCGCGCGTCGGAAACATCGTGCAATCCGTTCAATCCACTTCCACCAACTCGATTGATACCAACGCGCCTCTCTGCCGCTATTGGGCATGGCGTTTTGACCGGCCAGACGATCCCGTTTCACTGGAAGACTTTTGGGGCAAAACTGAAGCTCAAGCCGTCTCCGATCTTGAATCCACCAACGACCCGACCGTCGGCCTCATCAACGGCCCAAGCGATGTGGAACTGGTGGTTGATCCATATTTTCCGAATACCGTGCCGACCGTTCCCGCCGGATTCAGCGGGCGCACCATCCACAGCGGCGGACGCTGCCGCATTTATCTCGACGGCCACACGCAATTCCTCAAGGATGTGAGAACACCGCTTCAATAATACTTGAAGTCAGCGTTTAGCCGGGCTTTTGCATTTCCGCCTGCAATTTTCTTTCACTCGTTGTTTGATTCGTGTTTCATCTTGCCGTTTCGTTTATGCCCAAACGCACCGACATTCATTCCGTCCTCATCATCGGCGCCGGCCCGATCATCATCGGCCAGGCGTGCGAGTTCGATTATTCCGGCACGCAGGCGTGCAAAGCCCTCCGCGAAGAAGGCTACCGCGTCGTCCTCATCAACTCCAACCCGGCCACCATCATGACCGACCCGGAGTTCGCCGACCGCACCTACATCGAACCCATCACGCCCGAATGCGTGGAGAAAATCATCGTGCGCGAACTGGAAGAAATAAAAAAAATAGTGGGGCAGGCTTCCAGCCTGCCAGTTGCAGGCAAGATGCCTGCACCACTACCAAACAAACTCGTCCTGCTTCCCACGCTCGGCGGCCAGACCGCTTTGAACACAGCAATGGCTTTGCACAAAAGCGGCGTGCTGGAAAAATACGGCATCGAGATGATCGGCGCGAAACCCGAAGCCATTCACAAAGGCGAAGACCGATTTGCGTTCAAGGAATTGATGCTTCAGATCGGCCTCGACGTTCCCATCTCCGGCGTCGCGCACAACCTGGACGAAGCCCGCGACGTCGCGAAGAAGATCGGTAAGTTTCCGCTCATCATCCGCCCCGCGTTCACGCTCGGCGGCACAGGCGGCGGCATCGGCTACAATCAGGAGGAGTTTGAAGCCATCGCCAAGAACGGCATTGAACTCTCGCCGGTGAACGAAATTCTTATCGAAGAATCCCTCCTCGGCTGGAAGGAATACGAGATGGAAGTCATGCGCGACAAGGCCGACAACTGCGTCATCATCTGCTCCATCGAAAACTTCGACCCCATGGGCGTCCACACCGGCGACAGCATCACCGTCGCGCCCATCCAGACGCTCACCGACAAGGAATTTCAGATCATGCGCGACCAGAGCTTCGCCGTGATCCGCGCCGTGGGCGTGGAGACCGGCGGCTCGAACATCCAGTTCGGCGTCAGCCCGGAGAACGGCCGCATGGTCATCATCGAGATGAATCCGCGCGTCAGCCGCAGCTCCGCGCTCGCGTCCAAGGCCACCGGCTTTCCCATCGCGAAAATCGCCGCCAAGCTCGCCGTCGACTACCTGCTCGACGAACTCAAGAACGACATCACGCGCGAAACCCCCGCGAGCTTCGAGCCGAGCATTGATTACGTCGTCACCAAGATTCCGCGGTTTGCCTTCGAGAAATTCCCGCAAGCTGACCCCACGCTCACCACGCAGATGAAAAGCGTGGGCGAAGCGATGGCCATCGGGCGCACGTTCAAGGAAAGCCTGCAAAAATGCCTGCGCTCGCTGGAGATCGGGCGCAGCGGTCTGGGCGGCGACGGCAAACCCTGGCGCATCGGCACGGAAGTCTATGGCGACCGCGACATCCTTCCGCGCGATGTAATTTCGCGAAAACTCTCTGTCCCAAACGCCGAACGCATCTTCTTCATCCGCCACGCACTGCGGGCTGGATTCACGATTGAGGAAATTTTTGGCCTGACCAAGATAGACCGTTGGTTCTTGGTTCAGATTAAGGAGATTGTGGATTTTGAGGAGGAACTGGCGACGGCGAAGAATTGACGTGTGAGTGAAAACAGCCCCAAACATTCGTATCTCAAACAGCAACTTTGGAAAATCAAGCTGACTCAGAAGTGCATTAAGAGAGTTCGGACGTTTTGTGATTACTATCTTTCACAGAAACCGGAAGACCCGTCGCCACTCTATTACAGTCTGATGACAGCCATCTGCGTAGTTTACGCAAAGCCTTTCACCGACAACGAACCGGTCGGCATGGTGTCGGAAAAATTTGGCCGGTATGATTGCGATACGCGCCTAGAGGAGGATGCGGTTCAAGACAAAATTGCAGCCAATCCAGCCCGCGCGACGCGCGGGAACGGAAAGCGTGTTATTTATGGACTTTGTGGCCGGAAGATTTGTGCAGGTGCTTGTGCGTCATGACCTGCCAGACGAGATAGATGACGACGGCGGCGTTGACGAGCAGCAAAACAAGGTTGAACCAACTGAATTGCCGGGCGAGATAATAGATTTCGCTGGGGATGAAGGAGGCGGTGTCAACGATGACCAGCCATTGCGCCCAGTATTTTCCGAGAATCAGGCCGACGCCTTCCACAAAAAAAAGCGCGGCATAGCCAAAGGCGGCGACGGTGAGGAGCAGGAATTTTTCCCCGTCAATCTCATCGGCTTCGCGGAAGAGGATCTGGACGTAGTGGCTGTGGAAATCAATGTTCCAGCGTTCGGTGAGGTGCCACAGTTCGGTGGCAAGGTTTTTGCCGATGAGGTTGAGAGCGCCGATGCCCACGCCAAGCAGCAGCAGCCCGTAAAAAATCTTTGCCCCGCCGATGAGCCAGGCGATCTTTTCGTGGTGAGGGTGTTTCTTGTTTGTGGATTTCAAATGCGTCCACGGCAGGTGCGTTGCGGCGGGAGCGCTTATTTGCCGAACATTTTCAGGACGATGAAAATAAGAATCGCCCCGCCCAGTCCGCCGCCGCAAAGCAGATAGAGGAATGACCAGCCGGCGGCTGCGAACATGGGTGTTAATAGTAAGGTTGCAATCATGGATTTTATTCAGCGTTTGAAGTGCCAATGATTTGACCATAAATTTCATTAACAAACAAGACATTCATTCGCGGCTCATTTGGAAAATTTGCATGCTTATGTTTTTTATCATGCGATTTGCAACTCTCAAAAATGTCCCGGAAGCGCTAATTCGGCAGAATGCCGTGAAGTTTAGATCGTGATTTTTGTTAATAACTAAAACTGGCCTTCAAGGAAATGGGGCGTAATGTTTTCTCTTTTTAAGACGATCAAGTTATGAAGAGTTCAAACGGGAAAATCAGCGGGCGGCGGATTTTGGTGGTGGATGACGAACCGGCTGTCTGCGGAGCCATCAAGATGATGCTTGATTTCGATGGACACGAAATCCGGACGGCTGGCAGCGGCAAAGAAGCCCTGTCCGTGCTTGAGCATGACAAATTCGACGTGGTCTTTACGGATTATTCCATGCCAGAAATGAAAGGCGATGCGCTGGCAATCGCCATCAAGCAGAACCTGCCCAATCAGCCGGTCGTGATGATCACGGCCCACGCCGATGTGTTGAAATCTTCCGGCAATCCACTGACGGGCGTGAATTTCCTGATCGGCAAACCATTTTTGCTGCAAGACCTGCGCACAGCCGTTGCCAGGGTTTTGCCGGAAACCAGAGAATTAAGCGCAGAGGAATTAATCAGCATCCCGGCATCGGTATAGTAACATTGTGCCCCCTTTACTCGCGGTGGTTGGTTTGTTTTCGACCATTCGGGATGACAGGTCAATTAATCCGCCGGCCACCCCATTGGTCAAAAGCGCGAATTGGTCGAGCTATGAACTTTGATTAACGATGCCAACCACCGCCATGGAACCCTCCTCCATGAAATCCACCGCCCCATCGCCCGCCAAATCCGAATGAAAGCGACACGGCCGGATAAGACCACCCATAATATGGATAATAGTAAGGCTGGGCATAATAGTTGTTATAGTAAGCCTGCGTGTTGGGAATCACATAGACAGTAGAGGGCGGAGCGCTTTGAACGTAAGTCGGCGGCGGCGCGTAGGTGGTCGAAGTCTGCGCGACGGATGAATTGTCCGGCTGCGTCGCGGGTTGCGTTGGCGCTGACGCGACTTTGGGCTGGTTCAACATGAAATTGATGACGTTGTCGGAAATTCCTTGCTGCCGCAGATAAATGATCTGGTTCGCATCGAGTCCGTAACTGTTCCCGGAATTGCGGATATAGGCGATGATCGTGTCATCGCTGACCTTGGCCTGCGCGAGCTGGAGGATTTGCGGAACGCCGTAGGCAAGTTGTGGCGCGGCGCTCGCTGGTGAATTCTGCGCCACAACGGTCATGGTCGAGAGTGCCAACCCGACGGCAACAATGACCAAAAATAATTTGTGAAAGTTTGACGTTTTCATAAAAGCATCCATTTAATTTAACACTTCAAAATCGTTTGAGTTGCGCGGATTGTCAAATGCAACACCAATTGATTGGGAGAATCACCCGAACGGATGCGGCGATTTAATTCTGTTCCTTCACTTCGCGCTTCCACCAGCACGCCACCAGCATCGCGACGGACAACGCCACGAACGCCGCCGGCGCGAGCCGTTCCTCCACCGACCACATCGCGCCGCCGAAAAGCGAAAGGCTGTTGGCAATCGTGTAGCCCGCCCAAAGTTTGGCCGCCGAACGCTGCGGTTTCCGCGCCATCACCACGATCCCCGGAATGCCCGCGATGCAGATGGCCGTCGTCACCGCGATGGTGGCGTTGCGCGGCCCGCTGAATTTCCAGACCGCAAGGCTCGCCAGCACCATCAGCGCGATGACCGTTTCAAATTTCCCCCATGTGAAGCCGCCCTGCGCCAGCAGCACCGCCGACAAAAACACGCCGCCCACCGCGAAGCCGAGCGACAGCAGATAATTTCCGTGCTGCTGCCAG
>DATAUQ010000112.1:0-10513 GCA_036268155.1 Verrucomicrobiia bacterium
CTGGGCGAAAGCGTCATCACGGTTTTTTCCGGCAATTTCACGCAAGGCGGAATGCGCGGCGGCTGGGGCAGCGCGCCGACGTTGACGGTGGCCGATGCCCAGGCAATTGCCGGGTTGAAAAACGTCGTGGGCGTCAGTCCCGAAGTGCGCGACCGCGAACAGGTTTTGGCGAACGGCCTGAATTGGAACACGCAAGTGATGGGTGAATCGCCGGATTATCCGCAAATCCGAAATTGGACCATCGGCAGCGGCGCGATGTTTGGCGATCAAGACGTCCGCAGCCTCGCCAAATCCGCCGTCATCGGCCAGACCGTGGCCGATGAATTATTTCCAAACCAAAATCCCGTCGGCCAGACCGTTCGCATTCGCAACCTGCCGTTTTTGGTCGTCGGCGTTCTGGGTGCCAAAGGTTTTAATCTTTTCGGGCAGGATCAGGACGACACGATTGTCGTTCCTTACACCAGCCATATGCACCGCATCACGACGCGCACTTTTGTGAACGATATTTTGGTTCAAGCCGCCAACGACAAAGTCATAGACAGCGTGCAAAATGACATCACCGATTTGCTTTTGACTCGGCATCGCAGCAAGGAACAGGATTTCACCGTGCGCAACCAGTTGGAATTGATGCAGGCCGTCACGGCCACATCGCGCGCGATGAGTTTTCTGCTCGCGGGCGTCGCCGCCGTCTCGCTCGTCGTCGGCGGCATCGGCATCATGAACATCATGCTCGTCAGCGTCACCGAACGGACGCGCGAAATCGGCATCCGCATGGCCGTCGGCGCGCGCGCGGCGGACATCCTCGTGCAATTTCTAATTGAAGCCGTCACATTGAGCGCGATCGGCGGTTCCATCGGCATCATCGGCGGCATGACATTTTCATGGCTGATCGCCTACATCAAACACTGGCCGACCGTCATCCCGTATGCCTGGATGGGCATCGCTTTTATTTCCAGTGCCGTCATCGGCATCGTCTCCGGTTTTTATCCCGCGTGGAAAGCGTCGAAGCTCGACCCGATTGACGCTTTGCGCTACGAATAGCGCGTGACCGCTGAAGTTTTATCCACGCACACGCCGGAACTTTTTCAAAAAGCTGTTCAACGCGCGGCTGAATTACTGCGCGCGGGCGAAGTCGTCGCGCTGCCGACGGAAACCGTTTACGGCCTCGCCGCAAACGCGCTGAACGAAAAAGCCGTCGCAAAAATTTTCCAGATCAAAGGCCGCCCTTCGCACAATCCAATCATCGTCCATGTCACCAGCAATGAAATGGCGAAAGGTTGTGTAAAAAACTGGCCGGAACTCGCCGAGAAATTAGCAAAATCTTTCTGGCCCGGCCCGTTGACGATTGTTTTGCCGCGTGCGGAAATAATTCCAGACATCGTGACGGCGGGCGGCGCGACCGTTGGCATCCGCTGGCCGAGCCATCCGTTTATTCAAGCCGTGATCCGTGAATGTGATTTTCCGCTCGCCGCGCCGAGCGCGAATTTGTCCAACCAGATTTCGCCGACGAACGCGGAACACGTCCAAAAAAGCCTCGCCGGGAAAATTTCTATGATTGTGGATGGGGGCCAGTCGCAAATCGGGATTGAATCCACAGTTTTGGATTTGACAGTTTCGCCGCCGCGCATTTTGCGTCCGGGCATGATTCGCGCCGAATCGCTGGCGGCTGTTTGCGGCCAAGTCCAAAGTCCAAAGTCCAAAGTCCAAAGCCAGGAAACTGCGTTGCGCAGTCCGGGCTTGCTGGAAAAACATTATTCGCCGAAAGCGAAATTGTTAATCTTGAATTGGCGCGACGACGCGGATTTGGAACTCAAAATTCAAAATTCAAAATTCAAAATTCAAAAATGTTTTGTCATCGCGCACACCTGCTTTCCATCTGCGGAAAATTTCGCCGACGTGAGCGTGATGCCGCACGATGCGGAGGCTTTTGCGCGGGCGATTTACGCGGAGTTGCATCGTTGCGATGCGGCGGGCGCGGAATTGATCGTCGTCGAAACGCCGCCGGATTCACCGGAATGGTCGGGCATCGCGGACCGGCTGCGTCGCGCGGCTGCGTAAAATTTATTGTTCAAGTTTCCAGCGTTCGCGGTCGGTCAAAAACAGCCGTTCAGGGAAAAAGCCTGCTGGTGCCGCAGGCAATGGAAATTTAGCGGGCACCCGTTTTTCTGTCAGCGTTTGAAGAATGAAATTGCCCCAACTGTTTGTGCCGGCTTCCATCCACTCGGAGACATATTTGCCATCCATCGTCTGCGGCGTGAGATAAAGCGCCTGCACTGGTTTCAAATAATCGTTGATTGCGAAAAATTCAGTCTGCGCATCAAGCGTGAGCCAGACGCATTGACGCTGGCCATACCATGCGACCGCCCATGGCACGTCGCTCATCATCAATTCATCGGGTTTCATCCAGTTGGAGGTCTGCTGGATTTCCGGCGGATAATATGGCGGATAAACCACCGGCCGAACCGATGACGTCAGCGCAAAAATCAGCGGCAGACAGCACAAGGCCACAAATCCGGCGATAACGACGTAACGCAACTGTCGCAACGGGAGGGTCATCTGGTCCAGCAGAGTGAAGAAAAAACACGCGCCGAAAATAAACACCAGCGGCACGAGCAGCACCAAAAGATTTTCGGTATTGATCTCCGGCGACATTTCCGAAAGCTGCGTTCGACCCAGCGATTGCACGACGATGAAAACACCCAGGCACATCAGCAAAAAATAACGCACATGACGCGCGCCCTTGTTGCGAAAGCCCAGAAACAAGCCGGCAAAAAACAATACGCCCGCCCATGTCGCGCCGGATTTCAGCAGATCTCCTGTCAAGATTTCGCGCGCATTCCCGGAAAGTTTCTGCACATACGGCGCGAGCCGCATGGCGAGGCTTAATTCGGGATGAATGGAACGTTCCAGTTGAAAGCGGGGGAAAATAAAAGTTCCCTCAACTATTGCATAACCTGCCGTGCCAAAGGCCGTGCCGCTCACGGCTTCGTTGCGGGCAATCCACGGTGTCAGGATCAACGCGAACGCGATCAGCGCCGCGAACATATGCCAGACGCGCCTTGACCCGCTGAACAAAAGCAAAAACAGAGCAACGGGAATGATTGTCCAGCCGAAGGCATAACGCGTCAGCGCGCCAAAGCCGGTCAAAATTCCAGCGGTTGCCGCCAGACCAAAAAGCCGACCGGCGCGCGGTTGCGGATCGCGTGCGCTGCTTTCAATTTCCAGAAGGCACAGCGTCAGTCCCAAAAAAATCACCAGCAGCAGCATCGTGGACAAGCCCGACGCGCTGAATCGCCAGAGCAACTCGCAACCCAAAACCAAAATCGCCGAGAGCCACGCGACATTGGAATCAAAAAGTTTTTTGGCCAGAAAAAATGTCAGCGCCACCACGACGAGCAAAAGCGTTTCATTGAAGATGGCGATCAAAAAATCCGGCTGGTAACGCCAGAAACTTCCATTGTTTGTCCAGAACGCCTTTTTGAGGTTCACCGCATATTGAAACGGCAGCACTTTCATCAGTCCTGCCAGCACGAGCGGATACACTGGCGGATTGGAAATGTCAGGATGCGCCGTTCTGATCCGCGCGAAGTCAGGGTTCGCATTCGTGAGCGCGAATTGTGTTTTGCCCTGATTGTGGTTTTGCACAAGGTAAAGGCTGAACGGCCGGATGAACAACGTCGTGTAACCTTTGCCTTCTGAAATGTTGCGCGCGAGTTGCGCCGCGTCCATCGCTTCCGGCGTCGCCAGATTCCGATACGCCCGGATGTCATAGAGAAACGCGAGCGCGACCACGCCCAGCGCCAGCGCGATAATCCGCAGGTAACGCGCGCCCGTGCCGACCTCCAGCATATGGATCAATCTCTGAATCAGGTGCGACGACGGCATAAATCAAAATCCCCCCAGATGATAAGAGTGCAATTTCCGATGGAACGTCCGCCGGCTCATGCCGATTTTTTTTGAGGCCAGAGTCCGGTTGCCATTTGTATCCTTTAATGCGCGCTCAATCAATTGTTTCTCGGCTTCCTTCACCGTCAAATCATTTTGCAGGGACAATTGCGACTCACCCTGGCGAATTCCGCGCACCGATGGCGGCAGGTCGCGCGCGGAAATCTTTTCACTGCGGCACAAAACCACCGCGTGTTCGATGGCCGTCCTCAACTCGCGGACGTTGCCCGGCCAGTTGTAATTCATCAGCAGTTGGAACGCGTCTGCGGTGAAATCGTTCACGGATTTATTGTTCTCGCCCGCGAACTCGCGCAAAAACTTTTGCGCCAGCAACGGAATGTCACCCATGCGCTCGCGCAGCGGCGGCAAATTGATTTCCACCACGCGCAGGCGGAAAAACAAATCTTCGCGGAATTTTCCGGCCTTGACCAGTTCTTCCAGATTTTTATTCGTCGCCGCAATCAGCCGCACGTCAGCCGTCAAAGTTTTGTTCGAGCCGACGCGCTCAAAAGTCCGCTCGCCCAAAAATCGCAGCAGCTTCACCTGGATCGTCGCATCAATCTCGCCGATTTCGTCGAGGAACAAAGTTCCGCCCTGCGCCTGCTCGAATCTTCCAACGCGCCGCTCGTGCGCGCCGGTGAACGCGCCCTTTTCGTGTCCGAACAATTCGCTTTCTAAAAGCGTCGGCGCGAGCGCGGCGCAATGCACCGTTACGAACGGCTGCTTCGCGCGCGGACTCAATTGATGAATCGCCTTCGCGACGAGTTCCTTGCCTGTGCCACTTTCGCCGCCAAGCAGAACAGTCGCCCGCGTCGGCGCGACCTGCTGCACGATCTCAAAAATCTCCTTCATCACCGGTGATTCGCCGACGATGTTTTCCAAACCAAATTTTGAATCGAGTTGCTGGCGCAGCGAAACATTTTCCACTTCCAGATTTTGCTGCTTCAACGCGCGCGCGATCCGCATCTCAAGTTCGTCAATCTGTAAACGACCTTTGGCGATGTAATCGTCCGCGCCGTGTTTCATCGCGTCCACCGCGAGTTCTTCCGAGCCGTAAGCCGTCATCAAAATGCAGATCGGCGGTTTGGAAAGTGATTTTGCCCGCGCGATCAATTTCATGCCGTCCTCGTTCGGCAGGCGAAAATCCGTGAGCATCACGTCAAAATGTTCACGCTCCAGCAACTCCATCGCCGTCTTCGCGTCTTCGGCCACATAAACGTCATAACGCTCCTCAAGCGCGGCGCGCAACCCGTCGCGCGTCGTTTTTTCATCGTCAACAATCAGCAATGTCGGTTTTTCAGCCATAATTTTTTCACCGCAGAGGCGCGGAGACGCAGAGTTTGATCAGAATTATTCTCTGCGCCTTTGCGTCTCTGCGGTGAAATTTTTTTCCTCAAGCAATCTTGGTTTGCGTTCGTGCAACGGCAGCCAAATCCGAAAAGTCGTGCCGCGACCGACGTGGCTCTCCAATTCGATTTTGCCGTCGTGCGCGCGGACAATTCTTTGGACAATCATCAATCCAAGGCCGCTGCCTTTTTTCTTCGTCGTATAAAACGGCTCGAAGATGCGGTTGATTTGCTCCTGCGGAATCCCGCCGCCCGTGTCCGCGACGCTCACCCAGACGGCGTCGGCATTTTCCCCGGTTTGCAACGTGAGTATGCCGCCGTTCGTCATCGCCTGCGCCGCGTTTTTCACGAGGTTCACCAAAACCTGCTGCATCTGCGTCGCGTCAATCGGCGTCGGAGTTAGATTGCGTGATAATTTTGTCTTCACCGTCACACCGCGATTTTCAATTTCAGGCCGCAGCAATTCCAAAGTTTTTTCCGCAACGTCGTTTAGTGAGGCCATTTTTAATTGCAACGGTGCGGGACGGATCGCCTGCAAAAATTGCGTGATGATGTAATCCAGCCGCGAGATTTCACCTTTGGAAACTTCGAGAAATTGTTCCAGCTTGCGCGTCGAATCCGCGCGGGCATCATGCTCTCGACTCTCGACCTTCGACTCTCGACCTGTTTTTATTTTTTTCACCTCGCGCTCCATCAATTGCAAATGAATGTGCAGCGCGTTCAGCGGATTGCCGATTTCATGCGCAACGCTCGCGGCCAAAAGTGTGAGCGCCTGAACACGCTCACTTTCGATTGCCTCAAAAGTTTTCTGCCGAGCCTCCGTCGCGTCGTGCAAAATCAACGCGACGCCGGAATTGTTTTCGAGCGACGTCGCATACATCCGCAAAAATCGCGGGCGCGGATAATGGATTTCAAATTCGTGGCGCACGACGCGCTCGCCACCCGCAGAATCGGCGCGCGAAATTTTTCCCCAGTCCATCTCCGGCAAAATTTTCGAGATGTGCCGCTCCTCGTCGCCGGATTGCAGGCCGATGAGCCGCGTGACGGCCTGGTTGAAATAAATCACGCGCCCGTTTTCGTCCACGACCAGCACGCCATCCTCGATCGTGTTGAAGAGCGTTTCGAGAAAACTGCGTTCGCGCGCGAGCCGCTGGACGACCGTCTGCAAACCCTCCGCGTCCAGCCGCCCTATGCGGCCAAGCACTTTGTCGAGAAAACTGGATTTGGTTGCAGCCATTGGATGAAATCACGATTTCAGCGTGACAAGTTGGCACAAATTAAGATTTCGTCAATCGCAAATGAAAGATTGATTGGCACAGTATGTGGCTGCAATTTGATTGCTTGACGATGAATCTATTCGATGATTCTTCGCTGGTGATTTCCATTTGCAAACCAGTCTGGTTGCGTTATGGTTCTGGCATGGCGAGCATCACTTTGAAAGACATCCCGGTTGACCTGCACGCGCAACTCAAACAGGAGGCGGACGCCAATTTCCGTTCGCTCAACCAGGAATTGCTGGCGCGCATCCAGCGCAGCTTTGACCAGGACGAGCAGTTCACCACCCATCGCGTGAACCGGCTGATTCAAGAGGCGATGGACAGCGGGCCGGAAGAGCCGCTGTCGCGCGCCAAGTTTGACGCCGCGCGGGCGAAGGCCCGCACAACATTTCAGGCCAAAAGCAAGGCGGCATGAAAATACGGATCCGCCCGGCATTTTATGCTGACACGGTGCGTGAGGAACTTTGGTTGCTGGAACACGCCGGGGGGGAAATTGCGGATCGCTGGCATGAACAACTGTGGCACACGCTCGCATTTCTTCAAAAGAATCCGCTGGTCGGGCGCGTCAGGAAAGATTTGAAATTCACCGGCATCCGTTCGTGGCGCGTGGCGGAATTCGACCGCTGGATTATTTTCTACGGCGTGCGCGATGAAACGCTGGTGATTTATCGCGTGGTTTCCGGCACGATGAATTTGCCCGCGCTGCAAATGAATTAGCGGCGGCGCGATTTCACTTCTCCCCCGCCGTCAGCGACAGGAAAATTTCTTCAAGCTGGCCGGCGTTGCCGCTTTGCTGGCGGAGTTCGTCGCGGTTGCCGACGGCGACCAGTTTTCCGCCGTGGATGATGCCGATGCGGTCGGCCATTTCCTCGGCCACGCTCAATTGGTGCGTCGAGACCAGCACGGTCACGCCCGCACGCGATCGTTCCTTGAACACGTCCTTCACGACGCGCGCGTGCTGCGGGTCGAGGCCGACCATCGGCTCGTCAATCACAAACACTTCCGGATCGTGCAGCAGCGCGGACACGATGGCCACGCGCTGGCGCGTGCCGTGCGAAAGGCTTTCGAGCGGGCGGTTCACAAACTCGGCGAGGTGAAAACGCGAAATCAATTCGTTCGCGCTCGATTCAATTTTCGCGTCCGGCATCTGGAACAGTTGCCCGGTGAAACGGAAAAATTCCCACGCGGTCAGCTTGTCGTAGAGAAACGGAAAATCCGGGACGTAGGCGATTTTGCGCCGCGCTTCGAGCGATTGCGTTTGCATGTCGAAACCGCAGACGCGCGTGCAGCCGGAAGTCGGCTTCATCAGGCCGGCGAGAATTTTAAGCGTGGTTGTTTTTCCGGCGGCGTTCGGGCCGAGCATGGCGAAAAATTGCCCGCGCGGAATCGTGAGCGAAATGTCATTGACCGCGACGAGGTCGCCGAATTTTTTGGTGAGGTGAAAGAGTTCGATCACAAGATTGGTTTTAAGAATTGTTCCATTCGTCGAGCGTGGCGATGACGCCGCCGGGCAGTTCGACGCGCAGAATTTCGCCGAGCGTGCTGACGTAGATGATAATTTTATTTTGCAGCACTTGTGTTTCCAGACGATAAACCGAAACCGGCTCGCTGCCCATCTTCAAGCGGTTGCGATGCGCTTCCCAGTGGATATTTTGCACGAGCGCGCCGGAACCTTGCGGCAGGACGGGTAAATCCAACGCGCCAAATAATCCGCCGCCGAAGCTTCTGGCGAACTCGCGCAGCAACGCATTCGGATCTTCCAAATCAGCGAATGCAAAGTTGCGCTCGACGACACTGCCGTCGCTGGTGATTTTAAGGTGAATCATCTGATTGGTGGCGGACGAATGGATTTCGATCGAGGCGGCGCGCGAAGATAATTTCAGATTCAGTTCGCGCCATTGACGATCCGACGAAAAGCTCAAGCGTCCATCGAATCGCAGCCGGTTGGTGAACGCGCCGAGGCTCGTGTTTCCGTTCAGGCGAATCTGGTAGCCGGCGCGGGCGACGACGTCTTCGGGCGGCGGTTTGTCTTCGTCGAGCTTGGCCATTTCCGTTTCAACGCTTGTGGAAAATTCACAAAAACCCGACCGTTCGTCGTCCTGATAAATGCTCAAGGACGAAGCGTCGGGCGCGGTCAAAATTTTCCTCCAAACGAGAGCCACTGGCACGGAAACGCCGCCGCCATGCGAACCGTATTCCGCACGCCAGAGCAGAAAATTCATCGCCATCCAGAACATCGCGATGAGAAAAAATATGAGGCGCGAAATCATTGGCGTCTCACGGCGGCGGCAGATTGATGATCTGGCCGACGCGCATATGTGTCGGCTGCAAACTGGGGTTGGCTGCGAGCAAAGCATTCAAGCTCACGCCAAATTTGCGCGCGATGGCGGCGGGGGTTTCGTTTGCGACAACGGTGTGCGTGCGAGGTCTGGCCACTGCCGGATTCGGATTTGATACCGTCGGCTGTTGAGTAATCACAGTTTTGACTGGTTGCAATGCGATGTTGCCGGGCGTTGGCGGTAGATTGGTTTTCGCCGTCTGGCTGGCATAATACGCGCGCCATTTGTCCACTTCATCCTGCAACTGCCGGTTTTTGTCGGCGAGTTGCTGGAGTTGCTGCTGCGCGGCGGACGAACTCGGCAGTTGCAGCACATCGGCGGCGAGTTGTTGTTTGCAAGCGATGATATGCTGGTTGACGATGTCGGCGTTGGGCGCCTTCGGGTCAAACCGCAGATATTGCTGGTAATGATAAATCGCGGCGGCGGGATTATTTTCCTTCTCGCCATAAAGCATCGCGAGCTGGTAATGCGCCTGTGCCGAATGCGGGTTCGCCTCCAGCGATTCCTCGAACGCCTCGACCGCGCCCGAATAATCCATCGCGTTGACGCGGTTCTGGCCGAGGATAAAATGCGGCTCCTTTTCATCATCCGCGCCGTTTTGATCCGATGGGTCACAACCATTCAGCGCGCCGCCAAGGCAAACGGCGAAGACGCTGAAAATGACTCGGTTCCGAAAATCCATGGCGTGAAGCTAGACGAATTTTTGCCGGCGTGCAATTGCGTGCGCGAGAAAATTGAACTGGCAAATTCCGCAATTGAACTTGAAACTTGAAACTTGAAACTTGAAACTTGAAACTGACTGTATTGCGCGCGTGGTGGAATTGGCAGACACGCCAGACTTAGGATCTGGTTCCGCAAGGATTAGAGGTTCAAGTCCTCTCGCGCGCACCAAATCATTTTGCAGAACGGACCTGCTCCTTTTTCTCTTCCAACTCGGCCTGAAGTTTTTTGCGCTCAGTCATGAGTTGTTCGCGAAGGGATTCTTCCTTTTGAAAATCATCGGCGGCCTTTGCGATTTCAGTTTCCAGCGCGATTTCGCGCTCGGCGATTTTCGCGGCGTATTTTGAATCCAGTTCCGCGAGCTGTTTCTTCTGCGTTTCAGAGAGTTTGACTGTCGGTGCGTTTTTGTTCAAACGTTCCATTGCGAGTTCGTAGGATGATTTCATAAAATTATTTTTTCTTCCATGGCTGACTCGGGAATTTTATCGGTGCTAATTTTGGCTTGGCGATTTGCAATTCCGGTTCGTCTTCAATTTTTTCTCCGCCGGAATTTTTTGCGTCTTCGCGCCACGATTCGATCTTCGCCTGCAAGCCGTGTTTTTCAGCAGTAATCTTGTCGCCAGACTTCATGTAGAATAGAGATAGGTTCGTGTGGACGAGCTGCTCTTTCGGGCGCAATTTTTCCGCCTTGTGGCCTTCGACAATCGCCGCCGCATATTCTCCTTTGCGATAAAACGCCATGCCGAGCGCGAGTTGCGCATCGAAATATTCTGGCTCGGCGGCAAGCACGTTTTTTAATTTCACAATCGCGCCGTCGAAATCGCCCCGGCTGAAATCGAACATTGCGTCGTCGTATTGTTCCTGCAAAGCCATGTGTTGGCGCAAC
>DATAUQ010000113.1:0-3389 GCA_036268155.1 Verrucomicrobiia bacterium
GAAGTTCCGACGGTTGAATTATTGGAAGTGCAATTAGTGAACGCAATCGCGCCATTTATTTTGAACGCACGATTGAAGCCGCTCATGCTCCGCACGCCGGAGCGCGACAAGCACATCGTGAATGTCTCGGCGGTGGAGGGACAATTTTACCGGAAGTTCAAGACCACGTGGCATCCGCACACGAACATGGCCAAGGCCGCGCTCAACATGATGACGCGCACGGCGGCGGCGGATTACCACGCGGACGGCATCCACATGAACGCCGTGGACACCGGCTGGGTGACGGACGAAGACCCGGCGCACATCGCCGAGCGCAAGGTGGCGGAGCATCGCTTCCATCCGCCGCTGGACATCGTGGACGGTGCGGCGCGCATCGTTGACCCGATCATTGCGGGCTTCAACACCGGCGAACATATCTGGGGGAAATTTCTGAAGGATTATCGCGAGACGGATTGGTGAAGATTCTTTCTTCTTTTAATTATCTCAATCATTTCATTTTCCAATTTAACTTTCCTTTCGCCGTAATGAGCTTCGCGATGGTCTGACGGACAAAGTGCAATAACATTGTCAATTGTGTCCGGCCCTTGTTTCGCCAAAGCAATTATGTGATGAGCTTCCAAATAATGATTTCCGTCTGGAAGAAGAAAACCCAGTTCGCCGCAGTATTCGCAAACACCTTTGGCTTGCTCTATGATAAATTGCCTAACTTTGTCATCTCTCTGATACCGAGAACCGACTGTTGGCGCTTTGCCAGGCACCTCGGAACCAATTGGCGCAACAGGAATATCATCAATGGCAGAGTTCTGTAAGCTGTTGTCCAATTTTTGCAATTCACTTATTGGGAATCGCCTTACAATATGTGCATATTTGCAATCGTCATCTTCACTCAATTTGCCAAGTAGAAGTAACTGTTCATCGTCAAAAGTCTTTATTTTGCGTGGAAAGGTTTTTGAATCAAAAGCCTCGCAAAGTATTCCAATACCCAAAGCACCATTTTTGATAGCTTCAAGATGTTTCAGTCGTTGTGGGTAGCCTGGAGATTTGCTTCGTGTCTGCTTCCAGTATACTTCAAATTTTACACCGGTTTTATCTTCTATTTGATTATCAGCCCAAACTCTTAAAAATACACGATTGAAAACTGGGTCTATCGCTCCCCAAGACCATTGAGGATTATTTAGTTTTGCTCCGAGTCTTTCTTCAAAGAAGCGAGTAACCCCTTTGGCGTGATGTGTGACTTCAATCATCGTGTCGTCAACTCTGCTCCCGTCCAAAACTTTTTTCCAGCCAAAAGCAATGCCGATAACTTATTCCACTTTCAAAATCTTCGCCGCCTGTTTCGCGCCGCCGAAGTTGAGTTGCGGCTCCTGGCCGGATTTTTTGCCCATGAGCTGTTCGCCCAGCGGCGATTGCGGCGTGATGACGAGAATTTCCTTTTTGTCGTGTAACACTTCCGTGCCGCCGGCGCGTGGGCCGATGAAGTAAAATAAATTTTCGCCGCCGTGTTCCAGTTCCACCAGCGCGCCGATGTCAATCGGTTCGTCCGCGCCAAAGTTTCGGACGGCCAGTTTTTCAAACTCGGCGATGGCGGCTTCGAGTTCCGCCGCCTGCTTGGACTGGCCGCGCGCGAGGTAGGAGGCTTCGAGGCCGCGCGTGTCGTATTTACTCTCGGCCTTGCTGGATTCGTGCGTGGCCTCGGCGCGGGAGAATTGCGCGGCGCGGAAATAAATTTCCAGTTCGTCCGTGAGCTTGGCAGTGATTTTCTTGATGAGTGCGCGCTTGTTCATGGCAGAATTGCGATGTCCAATAATTTTTCGGGGAGCGCAACCGTCTCGGTTGCTCTGTCTGGCGTCTCGCCGGACAGCTTTTGTATTTTCGGCGTGACACCGAAAACTGCACGCGAAACGCGTGCGCTCCATAAATTCAATCTCAAATATATTTCCTGACAATCGGTTTCAATTCAGCCACGGTTTTCTTCGGCCAGAATTTTTTGTCGGTCAGGAATGAATTTTTCAGCGCGGAATGGCACGGCCAATTCGGTTCAGCCGGAATTTTTGCGATTGCCTGCGCGACGATTTTTTTCGCCGTGTCCGCGTTGCGGTGCAGGTTGGCGATGACGATTTCGAGCGTGACGTGTTCCTCGTCCGTTTTCCAGCAATCGTAGTCGGTCGCCATCGCCATCGTCGCGTAGGCGATCTCCGCTTCGCGTGCGCATTTGGCCTCGCCGAGATTCGTCATGCCGATGACGTCGTAACCGGCGCGGTGGTTCGCCAGCGATTCGGCGCGAGTGCTGAACGCCGGGCCTTCCATGCAGACATAAGTGCCGCCGTCGTGGACGGAGTGACCTGTGATAAGTGACGAGTGGCGAGCCTGCGATTGCGCGGTCTGCAAAATAATCTGCCGCAGTTCCTCGCAAACCGGATCGGCGAACGCGATGTGCGCGACGATGCCGCGCCCGAAAAATGTGTGCGCGACGGATTGTTTGGTGCGGTCGAAAAATTGGTTGATGAGCACGATGTCGCACGGCTTGTATTTCGCCTGCAACGAGCCGACGGCGCTGACGCTGATGATCCAAGCGACGCCAAGTTTTTTCATGGCCCAGATGTTGGCGCGGTGATTTAGTTCGCTCGGCAAAATCCGGTGGCCGCGTCCGTGTCGCGGCAGGAAAACGACTTCACGTCCGGCAATTTTTCCGGTGAGCAAATCGTCGGACGGTTTTCCGAACGGCGTTTTGACTTTCACCCATTTCTGGTTGGTGAAACCTTCAATGTTGTAAAGTCCGGTGCCGCCGATGATTCCGATGCGATGTTTCGACATTGGAAATTTTTAACCGCGAAAGGTGTGAAAAAGAAGCTCGAAATTTCAATCGGGTAGGGCGCGTCACTCCGTGCGCGCCGCCCGTTCGCAATCGCATGACGGCGCGCACGGAGTGACGCGCCCTACCTTTGTGATTATTTTCTCGGCTGGCGTTTGTGGAATAAATTGTTATTTTTCGCGCATGGAATTCTTTCACAAAATTCTCAAGACGGCCGTTGACGGCCACGCGTCGGACATTCATTTGAAAATCGGCACGCCGGTCATCTTCCGCATCAACCGTGAACTGGTCGCCATCGAATGTCCGCATCCGACATTGGATTGGATGAATAAAATCGTCGCGGAAATCACGCCGATGCATTTGAAAAAGCGCTTGGAAGAAGAACGCGAAATTGATTTTTCCTATTTCATCCCCGAAGTCGGGCGTTTCCGCACAAATCTTTTCCAGCAGCGCAGTCAATGGTGTCTGGCGATGCGCCATGTCAAAACGAGCGTGCCGACTTTTGAGGAACTCGGTTTGCTGCCGCAAATCAAAAAAGTCGCGGAGTCGCCGCGCGGAATCGTGCTTGTCGCAGGTT
>DATAUQ010000114.1:0-8659 GCA_036268155.1 Verrucomicrobiia bacterium
CTCGTTAATCATTCGCATCAAAACAAAACAGCTAATCAAGAACTAGCTCTCGCGGCCTAAGTGCCTCGACGTTCACCGGTGGACACCTGCTACGCCGGAGGAACGCAACAGCAGGCATGGTTGATGGCGGAGACCGCGCGCTGTCAGCCGAGATATTATCATGCGGACTAGGCAGTGCGACTTGAGTTCGGACAGTATCGCACAGCAGAAAATCTTATCCGAAATAAGCATGTAGTCGCGGCTGGTAGGCTTGCTTGGGACGCGGGTTCAATTCCCGCCGCCTCCACCATATAAACATTGGTTGTTTTGAAAATAGTTGACTTTTGGAGACAGTTTGGAGACAATTTCAGAAATGAAATCGAACTCTGTCTCTAAAAGGCCGCTTGAAATCAAAAACGGCAATGTCACCGTAAAAATTTATACGGTCAAAAACCGTGTCAACGGAGCTTCGTATCCTCAATTCACGCTCGTCCATTATCTCGGCAGCCAGCGCATTAAGCGAAAATTTGCCGATTTGAAGGAAGCCCGGCGTGAGGCCGAGCTTGTGGCGGCAAAGCTGGCGAGCGGGGAAAATGAAGTGCTTCGGCTGACTTCCACTGACCGCGTGATCTATCTTCAAGCCCGCGAAGATTTGCGCCCGCTCAACCTGCCTCTCAATATTGCGGTTAGCGAATACGTCAACGCGGTAAAGCGGTTGCCACATGGTGTGAAATTGACCGAGGCGATGGACTTTTTTCTGCGTCGCAACCCGACTGCTTTGCCGCAGAAAACCGTCCGCGAAGTAGTGGACGAATTGATCGCGTCCAAGACCAAGCAAGACCGGGGTGACAAACATCTGGCTGATCTCAAATCTCGGCTTGGCCGGTTTGCCGACGCCATGCAAATGAACATCGGCCAAGTGACCGGCTTGATGATTCAAAAACATCTGGATGAGTTGAACGTCGCCGGACGCACCCAACAGAATCATCTGCGGCATATCACCAGCCTGTTCAGGTTTGCCGCCCGCAAAAAGTATCTACCCAAAGACGCGCTGGATGAAATCGCAGCCGTTGAAAAACCGGAGGCGGCGTTGACTGACATTGAAATTTTTTCGCCGGTCGAACTCCGGGAACTCCTGACGGCGGCACGCCCTGAAATCATTCCCTGGCTGGCCGTCGCCGCGTTCGCCGGTCTGCGCACTGCCGAGTTGCAACGGTTGGATTGGCATGAAGTGAACCTGGCCGAGCGATATATTGAAGTGACCGCCGCGAAATCCAAAACCGCAAGCCGTCGTCTCGTCCCAATCACAGACAATTTGTTGGCATGGCTCACGCCTCGCGCACAAACAGGCGGGCGTGTAACCGGATTTGAGAACATGGCCAAACAAATTGGCTGGCTGGTTCAAGACGTGAACGAAGCGCGCGAAAAGCACGCAAACGAAAACGGCCATGACCTCAAGAACGTCCAAAAATTCAAATGGAAGCGTAACGGATTGCGGCACAGTTTTATTTCATATCGCCTGGCAGCGATCAAGAATACGGCCGAGGTTGCGCTGGAGGCGGGCAACTCACCACAAATGATTTTCAAACATTACCGCCAACTGGTCACGGAAGCGGAAGCGGCAAAATGGTTTTCCATCGCACCAGATAAGAAAGAAAATGTCATCCCTTTGCTGAGGGCTGCGGCGGTTAATTAAGCCCGCCGAATTTTGTTGGAGAAAAGTATTTTATTCATGGTGGCTTCGGCTGCTGAAGTTTGATTTCAAATGCGCCTCGATGTCTGTCCATTTGAACAGCACGGTGGCGCGCCGGCCTCTGCCGAGTTTGAGATAAGGAATCACGCCTCGCTGCATCCAATGCTCGATGGTTCGCGCCGTTTTTCCCAACCTTGTGGCAACTTCCGCTTTTGAAATAAAGCAATCACTAGAATTTTCGTTGTGCGGCGTCATGGATTTTCCTTTGTGGTGACGGTGACGGATGAAACGCTGACCCAAGTTTCTTGCAGCGCGGCGTATCGTGAGCCGAGGGGTTTGATGAATTTGAGCCTGCCGCTTCCAATCCACTCGGCGATCTTGTGCAGTCCCCGACCGAGAACCACCACTTCGCCGGTGGCATAACGAATGTGCAATCGTTCCGGTGGAGCTTGCGGGTCGTTTTCAATTTGAGAATTGTTTTCCAGTTTGGCGTCAAGAAATTGACCGACGCCGAACAGATAACTGACACCGTCATCTGCGGTGACATAAAGTGCGAAAGAATGACTGTCGGTGGTCTCGCAACAGGGGTCACGTTTGGAGGTCGGTTTATATGCGGATTCCGCGACGTTCATGGATCACCTCGGTGTGTCGTTGTTTAACAGGATTCAAGCGCATCAATTCACGGACGCGCTCTGACCATTGCAAAATCTGGCGTATAAATTTGTGCCGCTTCATCGCCGCGCTCGGCACGACCTCAACTGCGGCAATGCGAGCATTGGAATGCGTGACATGGGAGCGCAACAAATCTTTGTCATCAGTGAACACCTGGCAGCGTTCACGCCCGCGCGAAATGCTGACGTAAAATTGCTGCTGATTGATCGCCGCCAGCGAACGCGACGACGCAACGACCAGCACTTCATCCACTGTCTTGCCCTGTGCGGCGTGCGATGTAACGGCATAGCCGTGGGTGAACGTGCGATAATCGGACGGAATGATTCGGCCATCGACCAGCAGAATGGAATCGCCTTGAACAGATTTGGCCTCGACCAACTCACCGTTGATGAATTTTTTGCGCCAATTGGCTTGTAACAGCAATTTATCTCCAGCGGCAATTTTCAGCGTCCGAGTTTCGCCGACATCAAACGCGGCAGAGCCGCGACCCAATTGGACAGAAGCTTCAGAACCATCTGGCCGACGAAGTTTCAGCGAGTCATCCGACACTTGGACAACTTCCGCTGAATCGCCTTTGGATAATCCATGCGCCGCCCGATGGAAATTCAATTTTTGTCCGGCACGATATTGCCGCGCATCACGCTTTTGCGCTTCCGTCCATGACAGCGAATCAAAAACTTGAAATTCCTTTTCTTCGCCGCCAATCACGCCGGACGATTTTAGCTCGGCACGCACTTTCTCCGTCACCGCCTCAATTTCTGTCCATGTCGGCGCGACCAACAGTGAACTTTTATTTTGTTTTCGGGATTTAAGATACGACTGCGCGGCGGAGTCATAAATCTGGTTGCTGGAAAATTCCGCAACAGCGTCCATCCGTTCCAATTGCGCGAACGATTCCGTTGTGCGTTTTTGTGCCGCCAGTTCAACCGCGTGCCGATACTCGGCGCGGCGCTGACGGCGGATTCGCGTCAGTTGACCAGAAGCCAAACTTGAATGTTGCTCTAAAATCCGTAGCGCATCACCTCGCGTCACCGAAGCGTGCTGGCCTGTGTCACCGGACAGCACAACACGACAATCCTTCGCCAAATCGAAGAGCCGCTTCATATCGTCAATGCCGACCGCTCCGGCTTCATCCAGCACAATGAGGTTGCGTGTGGATAACTGCTGTTTTGAAAACAACAGGCTTTGCAGTGTGACCGCGTTGAATCCCTCCTTTCGCAAAACGTCGGTTCCCGCCGCTGTCGGCGCGCAGAACAACGGTTCAATGCGAGTCGCCTTGCAAGCAATCACCAATTCTCGCAACGCGGTGGTTTTGCCTGTGCCGGCGAGACCGCGCAAGCCGGTGATGCGGTCGTTGGCATTCAAGACGTGCAGAATTGCCTGGCGTTGATCGTCACCGAGCCAATCAGCAGGTTGAAAATCGAGATGCAGCGGAGCAACGGCGTCCCGCCCTGCGTTCACGGTCTCAATCAGGAACAATTCTGTTTCCAAAACCTTCTTGGTGGAAAATCCTTTTGGAGTCGGAATTAATTCAGGTGACGCTCGCAACGCTTGTTTCAGGCGCGGCAAATCCACTTCACCTTGCCGATGTGCCAGAGCCACCGCCAACAACTCATGTTCCGGCGCAACCGATTTGCGTTCAAAAACGTGAGCGACGGCATGAGCCAGCATTTTGGATTCATTGTTTGAATTCGACAGGATTCGCCCAATGCGCGCGGACTTGGAAACTCTGCGGAGCGATTGCAGATCTTCCGGCGATAACTGTGCCAGTTGGCGTTCGCGGACTTCAGCCGTGGAAATGCCTTTGAGCTTGGGCGCACGGCTGCGATGAACGGCATACGCCACTTCATTGTTTGAAAGTTTGCGGCCAAGTTTTTGTTCCATTTCGTGAACTACCGCGTCGCGTTGTTGAGAGCGTTTGGAAAACCGGCGC
Organism: Verrucomicrobiia bacterium; assembly: GCA_036268155.1. Classification (GTDB taxonomy): domain Bacteria; phylum Verrucomicrobiota; class Verrucomicrobiia; order Limisphaerales; family UBA11358; genus UBA11358. Next base: position 4,278 of record DATAUQ010000114.1, read on the forward strand.
AACACTTCATGGCTCATGCCCTCAATCTCAAATCCATGCTTGACTGGAGTGATGCGAAAACCAATTTCATAAACTCGTTTGGCTAGTTCGTTCCGATAAACCGCAGTCGCATAACGAACCGCTTCATACATCGCTCCGGCTTGCAGTGCCTTCCAGCAATTCTCTTGTTTATCAAAAGTGGCGTTGAACACGGTGAAGTGGGTGTGCAACTGCGGGTCGAGCGCGCGGGAACTGTTATGCAGGAAAGTGGCGGCAGTCAGGTTGCCGGTCGAGCGGTCGCGCTGACTGCCGTGTTTTCGCACGCGCGTTGCGGCGAAGGTTTCCAGTTCACGAAACGCAATCTTGGCTGCTTCCTCATGTGCTGCGACCAAACGCTTGTCGTCCATTGTCACGGCCAATACCGATACGGACTTTGGAGCCGAGCAGGTGAAATCGAAAAATACTCGTCGCTCGTCCTTCGCGTTCTGCCTCAAGGTCAATTGTTCTCCGGTTTGCGGATGCTGGTTTTGACAAAGCGCGTAAAATTGTTCGCGCGTGACCTGCTCGTTCAAACCCAATCGTTCCGCCCCAGCGCCGATCCACTGGCCGGGCTGGATTTCACCGGCGGCGTAATAATCGTTCTGCGACAGGTGTTCGACGAAATATCCTTCGGCACCGGCCTGATTTTTATGTGCGACAGCACTGAACATATGGCGTCACTTTATCAATTTCTAAAAATGCTTTGTTACCTTTTGGAACAATCGTAAATTTCTTTCTGCTTCCATTTGTCATTTTATCCGAAGACGAATCGTCAAAAGGTGACGTTGGGACACGAAATGCGTTTTCCGCTTTTCCACCCTCTGCGATCTGCGGCAAAAATGAATATGTTTTCATTCATCCGAAATTTTATCGGATGCCCGTTTCCTTTTGTGCAACCCGTTACACAATCGTCTGGCATTTTTCTGTTCCATTCACCGTTTGTCATTTTGCAGAAATCTGCTGCCATTCAGGTTCAAGCGTTGAACAAAATGATTTCATGGCGGCATTTTCCAACAGAATGAAGCCGTGATTGTGCTATTTCCGCACAAGATGAATGTCCTGCTTTGTCATCCTGAATAATTTTTCATGGCGATATTTTTACAGATCGCCAAAGCCGCTTTGTTCGTTATTCAAACAAAATAAATTCCGCACTTCTCTATCCTGAATGATTTTCAATTTATCATTCTGGCAGATTTCAGAGCGGTGAAGTTGCGAACTTTAGCAGCAAGAAGCGGGTGGTTGTGATTATTCCGTCGTAGTAGAGTTCCTGCATGAACGATTACGAACGGATTGCGCGCGTCATCCGGTATCTGGATGAAAGCCACGCCGACCAGCCAAACCTGACAACGCTCGCCCGGTGTGTCGGTTTGAGCCAGCATCACTTTCACCGTTTGTTCACATCCTGGGCGGGCATCACGCCAAAGGATTTTCTGCAATGTCTCACGCTTGCTCATGCGCAGGAAATACTTCGACAGGGCAAAAGCGTTCTGGATGCAACTTTGGATGTCGGGCTTTCCAGCCCAGGCCGCTTGCATGATCTGTGCGTCAGCTTGGAGGCTGCTTCGCCCGGTGAAGTGAAATCAGGCGGTGAAGGATGGACAATTACCATCGGCTTCGCTGACAGCCCGTTTGGCAAATGTCTGGTGGGCGAAAGTCATCGGGGCATCTGCCATCTCTCATTTGTGGAATCCAGCGACAAAGTTGCTTTGGACACATTGAAAGCACAATGGCCGCGAGCGCGGTTGCAATGGGACGATACCGCTGCCAGCCAATTGGCTAATCGCATTTTCCATCGCACAACCGTTGGAAGCTCGTCAGCACCCTTACGCGCCTTCGTCCGGGGCACTCCGTTTCAAGTGCGCGTGTGGCGGGCACTGTTGCAAGTTCAACGCGGCACGTTGGTGAGTTATGGAGGATTAGCCGCAGCCGTGAATCAACCAACTGCCGCCCGTGCCGTGGGATCAGCCGTGGGACAAAATTCGCTGGCATATCTCATTCCGTGCCATCGCGTGATTCGCGAGACGGGCGTGCTTGGTGATTACCGATGGGGACAGGTTCGGAAGCAGGCAATTCTCGCATGGGAAAATGCGCCTCGTTTCGCTGCAAAATCGAAACACTCCGACTGATGATTAAATGAGTTCACAACAATTGCAATTTTTGAATCTCCGAAATTTACCGGCGCGTTTGACGGCTGAAGAAGCCGCTTGGTTTCTTGGTTTTGCGCCGCACGCCATACCGATTTTAGTCGCGGCGGGACTGCTGAAGCCCCTTGGCCAGCCAGCTCAAAATGCCAACAAACATTTTGCCACGGCTACCCTATGCGAACTGAAACAAGACACCCATTGGCTGTTTCGAGCCTCGAAAGAAATCATGCAATATTGGCGGACGAAAAACGGTAGAAAGAACGGTCAGCCTGCACCTATGGACGGTCAAGGATGAGAAAGTAGCCAATTTGCAATGTCTGCAACGCTCACAAAAAATCCATCTGACCGCACCAAAAATATGGTGGGGCCGAAGATTCGTAAACTGCGGCTTGCTCGGGGTTTCTCACAATCCAAGCTGGCTATTCGGCTTCAGATTGACGGGCTGGACGTGAGCCGTGACGTGCTCGCTCAAATGGAATGCCAGCGTCACTGCATCCGGGACAACCACATTTTTTATTTTGCCCGCGTTCTGGCGGTGAATGTGTCCGAAATCTTCGCCGATTTGAAAAAATGAAAAGTTGTGATGAAGCCGTAACAACTTTTTCCCCGCAGAATGGCATAGTGCAGCAAATCATTATGAATGCCAGCGAATCAAACGCAACTGAACCGCCAAATCAGCGGATCGCCTATTCCATTCCCGAAGCCGCCGAGATGCTGGGCTTGGATTATTTCAGCGTATATCGGCTCGTCCAGCGGGGAAAACTGAAAGCGTGCCGGGCACTGCGCGGGAAATTTCTCATTCCGCGCACGGAACTCTTTCGATTGTTGAACACGGAGTGAAGAATCGGCCACCGTGCTACGGAAAATTATTTGCCCGCGCCAGACTGATTTTCGGATTCGGCCAAACGGTAACTCGTATTCCGGCCTCCACCAGTTTCTTGAATGAGAACGCCCCGTTTGAGTAAAATGCCAATGTCCCGCAATGCCGTATCGGTGGAACATTTGGCGAGCTTGGCATATTTTGACGTGGAGAGCTTGCCTTCAAAGCCATCCAGCAGTCGGTTGATGACCTTGCGCTGGCGTTCATTGACCGGCGACTGGCTGTTGATTCGTTCCCAAGTTTTTGCTTTTCGCAGAACGCTTGCCAGACCGCCTTCCGCACCGGCAACAGCACGTCTGAGGCAACCGAGAAACCATTCCAACCACGAGTTAATGTCCACTCCCCCTTTCTGACTTTGTTCCAAGTTCAGGTAATACTGTTTTTTTTCAGCTTCAATCTGCGTGGACATACTGTAAAACCGTTCAATCGTGCCTTCCGCGCGCGCCAGTGCCATGTCCGCTATCGCCCGGCTGATGCGTCCGTTGCCATCTTCAAACGGATGGATGGTCACAAACCAGAAATGGGCGATGCCCGCCTTCAACACCGGATCAATTCCATTCGCCGCTTCAAACCATTCAAGGAAAGCCGACACTTCATGCTCAAGCCGGTCTGACGCCGGTGCTTCAAAATGAACCTTCTCGCGTCCCATCGGACCGGACACAACCTGCATCGGGCCGATGTCAGCCGGACGCCACGCGCCGACCGTGATTCGCCGCATACCACTGCGTCCCGTTGGAAACAACGAAGCGTGCCAGCCAAACAATCGTTCAGCGGTCAATGGCTCGGCGTATTTTTGGGTGGCGTCCAGCATCATCTCAACTACGCCCTCAACGTCACGGCTGGATTTTATATTGCCTCCGAAATCGAGACCCAATCGCCGCGCAATCGAAGAGCGCACTTGTTCGGCATCAAGCAATTCACCCTCAATCGCACTCGACTTGATCACGTCGGCAGTGAGTGTTGTGAGACTGGCTTCCGCGCGCAGCCGAAACCCAAGACCCTCCATCCGGCCAAGCAAACGCCCCTGCCGATGCCGGACATCCGCCAGCAACGGCAACAACTTCACGTCGTTCCATTTTAGATTCGGCCAGTCGGCTTTTTCGTGAATGTAACTCACGATTTTATTCTCCGCTCAATCTGCGGTGATTGCAAGGACATTCGCCGCATAATATGCGGTGAATAACAGGCTTATTCACCGCAGGGATTACCTGCAGTAGTTTCGTCCGCCAAATGCGCCTTTCGTTTGAGGAAAGAAACCTGCTTAATGGCAACCCAAATAAAATGAATTGGAATAAACCGGCGATTTGACTGTCCGGCTTTCCTGCTGACAACGGAGGAAA
>DATAUQ010000115.1:0-2387 GCA_036268155.1 Verrucomicrobiia bacterium
CGCCGGAGTTTGAAAAGTGATTTTACGCGCGCGGACAATCCTGCCGGTCTCGCAGCCGCCGATTGAAAACGGCGCAATTGTAATCTCTGGAAATAAAATCCGCGCCGTCGGTTCGTGGGAGGATTTGAAATCCGAAGCGGACGAAAAAGTTCTCGATCTCGGCGAAGTCATTCTGCTGCCCGGACTCATCAACGCCCACTGCCATCTGGATTACACCGACATGGCCGGGGAATTGCCGCCGCCGAAAACTTTCACCGACTGGATTCCGCTCATCACCGCCGCGAAATCCAATTGGAGTTATTCCGAATATGCGCACTCCTGGCTGCACGGAGCGCATCAGCTTTTGAAAACCGGCACAACAACCGTCGCCGACATTGAAGCCATGCCCGATTTGCTGCCGGAAGTCTGGGACGCCACGCCGCTGCGAGTTTTTTCATTTCTCGAAATGACCGGCATCCGCGCCAAGCGCGATCCGAAGGAAATTTTGCGCGAGGCCGTCGAGAAAATTGATTCGCTCGCGCTCGCGCGTTCTTCCGCTTCGCTTTCACCGCACGCGCCCTACTCCACTCTGCCGGAACTGCTGCGCTTGAGCGCCGGACTCGCGCGCAAAAAAAAATGGCGCATCACCACGCACATCGCCGAGTCCGAGGAAGAATTTGAAATGTTCACCCGCGCGCGCGGCAAAATGTTCGGCTGGCTCAAACGCAATGAACGCGACAATTCCGACTGCGGCTTCGGCTCGCCCGTGAAACATTTTGCCCGCCACAAAATGCTCGGCGAAAACCTGATCGCCGCCCACGTCAACCTGCTCGCGCACGGCGACGCCAAATTGCTCGGCAAGCATCGCGTCCACGTCGTGCATTGCCCGCGCAGCCATGCCTACTTTCGTCATCCGCCGTTTCTGCGCGAACGCCTCGCCAATGTCGGCGTCAATCTCTGCCTCGGCACGGACAGCCTCGCCACGACGCGAAAAACCGGAAAGCAAAAACCCGAGCTCAACATGTTCGAGGAAATGCGGCTGCTCGCGGCCAGCGACAAAACGATTTCTCCGGAGGAAATTTTGCAGATGGCAACCATCAACGGCGCGCGCGCATTGGGATTGGCCGGCCAAGCCGGAGAACTTTCAAAAAACTTTTCAGCAGATCTGATTGCGATACCCGACGACAAAAAAAACGACGCTTATCAAACGGTTCTGGCTCATGCTGGCAATGTTTCAGCAAGCATGATCGACGGGCGCTGGGCAATTCCGCCGCGCGATTAGCGCGCTTCTTTCCATCTGTGTCCATCTGTGTTTATCTGTGGCTGAAAAATGAATCCGTTCGATGAAGAATTGAGCCAACGCCTTGAAACGCTGCGCGAACAAAACTTGTTCCGCGAACTGCGCCGCGTGGATTCCGCGCAAGGCTCGCGCATAAAAGTCGGCGGCAAAACTTTTCTTAATTTTTCTTCCAACGATTATCTTGGCCTCGCAAATCATCCTGTGTTGAAAGAAGCTGCGATCAAAGCCGTCGAGAAATTTGGCGCGGGCGCGGGCGCGTCGCGACTGATCTGCGGCTCGCTCCCGCCGTTTCACGAACTGGAAGAATCGCTCGCCAATTTCAAAAAAACCGAGTCTGCACTTACGTTTTCCAGCGGTTACGCCGCCGCCATCGGCACAATCTGCGCGCTGCTCGGCAAGGACGACGTCATCATCATTGATAAACTCGTCCACGCCAGCATCGTTGACGCCGCGAAACTTTCTGGCGCGAAGCTGCGTATTTTCGACCACAACGATTTGAACGACTTGAAAAAGATTTTGAAATGGGCGAATGAAGTCCAAAGTCCAAAGTCCAAAGTCCAAAGTCGCGCGCTCGTTGTGACTGAAAGTATTTTTTCAATGGATGGCGACCGCGCGCCGCTCCGTGAAATTGTCGGGTTGAAAAATAAATACGGCGCTTGGCTGATGGTTGACGAAGCACACGCAACAGGAATTTTTGGAAAAGACGGTCGCGGCCTCGCGGAAGAACTTGGTGTCAGCGAACAAATCGAAATCCAGATGGGCACGCTCGGCAAAGCGCTCGGCGCGAGCGGCGGCTACATTTGCGGTTCGCGAATGCTGGTTGATTTTCTCGTCAACCGCGCCCGCAGTTTTATTTTCAGCACCGCGCCCGTTCCCGCAGCCGCAGCCGCAGCGACCGCGGCAATTAAATTTATCCGGTCAAAATCCGGCGAAGCGCGAAGAAATCTGCTCTGGCGGCGCATTGGCCAGTTTGATTCAAAATTTCAGAGTGCGATCATTCCGGTTTTGATTGGCGACGAAACCAAAGCCGTCGAAGCCGCAGCAAAATTGCGTGGAAAAAATATTTTTATTCCCGCAATCCGTTATCCGACTGTCGCACGCGGTAAAG
>DATAUQ010000116.1:0-8182 GCA_036268155.1 Verrucomicrobiia bacterium
TGTTCGTGGGTGATTAGAATGGCCGTGAGATTTTCCGGCGTGCGTCCGATTGAAGCGAGCCGTGTGCGGATTTGGCGCGCGGAAAATCCGGCGTCAATCAAGACGCGGCAATTTTCAGTTTCGACGTAGGCGCAATTGCCGGACGAGCCGCTGCCGAGGATGGTGAATTTGACGGACACGTAAAGACGTTAAAGTGGACGGGCGAATCGGGCAATTTTTTTCGCATGAAGTTTGATATTTGGCACAAAGTTTGCGACAATTCGGGCAGTGAACCCGAATCACAACGTGAAACTGCAACGGTTGTTTTTCGTAGCGGGCATAAGCTTCTGGCTTTTGTCCGCTGGCGTTTTTCCCGCCATGGCCGTTGATCCGGGCAGGCGGATATTGCACGGTCATGTGCCGGGAGTTGTGGCGCATCTGCAACCGGTGGGGCGACTTCCCGCTTCACAACGGTTGAATTTGGCGATTGGTTTACCGTTGCAAAACCCGGCGGCGCTGGATGTCTTTTTGCAGCAACTTTACGACCCGGCGAGTCCAAATTATCACCATTATCTGACACCGGAACAGTTCACGGAAAAATTCGGGCCGACGGAAGAGGATTACCAGAAAGTCATCGCCTTCGCGCAGGCGAACGGCCTGACGGTGACGGTCAGGCACGGCAATCGCGTCTTGTTAGATGTGAGCGGGTCAGTGGCGGACGTTGAACGGGCGTTCCAAATCACCCTGCGCATCTATCAACATCCGAGGGAGAATCGCAAGTTTTACTCGCCGGATACGGAGCCGTCGGTGGATTTGAACGTGCCGATTGCGGACATCAGCGGACTCAACAATTACGAATTGCCGCACCCTAAAAATGTTAAAATGAATCCTACAAACGTGCAGGCTAATGCAATGCCAAAATCAGGTTCTGGAACGGGCGGCACTTATATTGGAAACGATTTTCGCGCGGCCTATGCGCCTGGCACGACATTGAATGGTTCCGGCCAGATGATCGGTCTGGTGCAATTTGATGGATTTTATTCCAACGACATTGTGGCCTACGAACATCTGGCCGGGCTGCCGAATGTGAATGTTCAGACGGTTTTGCTGGATAATTATGGAGGGACTCCCGGCGGCGGGAATGTGGAAGTTTCATTGGACATCGAGATGGCGATTTCAATGGCACCCGGACTTTCCAAAGTGGTTGTTTTTGAAGCGGGCCCGACGGGAATTCCCAACGATGTTCTGAACGCGATGGCAGCCAACAATCAGATCAAACAATTCAGTTGTTCCTGGGGCTGGAGCGGCGGGCCCAGCACGACGACGGACAGCATTTTCAAAAATATGGCCGCGCAGGGCCAGTCGTTTTTCAATGCCTCCGGCGACAGCGATGCCTTTACAGCCGGGCAGGTGGACAGTTCGAGTTTCGATGGTTCGCCTTCGAGTTCACCTTACATCACACAAGTCGGCGGAACAACATTGACAATGAATGGCATGGGCGATTCCTACGCTTCTGAAATAGTTTGGAATTGGGGCGGCGGCACCGGCAGCAGCGGCGGCATCAGCAGCCATTATTTGATCCCAAGCTGGCAAACCAATGTTAATATGGTCGCTGCCCAGGGTTCGACCAGTTTTCGGAACATTCCCGACGTGGCCATGACTGCCGACAATGTTTATGTCGCCTATGGCAACGGGACAAGTGAAGGTGTCGGGGGCACAAGTTGCGCCGCGCCATTGTGGGCGGGATTCATGGCGCTGGTCAATCAACAGGCCGCCGCGCAGGGACAATCCTCGGAAGGTTTCATCAATCCCGCGATTTACGCAATTGCCCAAGGCGCAAATTATGCTTCCTGTTTTCACGACATCACGACGGGCGATAACACTTCGCCCGCCAGCCCGAATTTATTTTTCGCCACCAGCGGCTACGATCTTTGCACTGGATTGGGCACGCCCAATGGACAAAACCTGATCGATGCCCTCGCAATGCCGCCGGATGCTTTGAGATGCACACCCGCAACTGGTTTTGCATCCAGCGGACACGCTGGCGGACCGTTCAGCGTGACTTCTCAAACTTTTTTGCTCACCAATTCGGGAACGTCTTCACTGGATTGGTCGCTCACCGGACTTCCGCCTTGGCTTGATGCTTCATTGACCGGTGGCACGTTGTCGCCGTCGGACAGCGTCACCGTGATGGTGAACTTGAACTCCGCCAGCAGCAATCTGCTGGCGGGAGTTTATGCGGCTAACCTGGCGCTTGCGGATTTGACCAGCGGGGTTGTTCAGACCTTGAAGTTCACGCTGTCGTTGGATCAATCAATCGTCCAGAATGGCGGTTTTGAAATTGGTAATTTCACTGATTGGGCGTTGACGGGGAACAGTGCCAGCAATTACAACTTCGTTGAAAGCGGCTCCCCACTTTCAGCCCGATCAGGCACATACGTCGCAGCCTTGGGAGAGGTCGGCTCGCTTGCTTCACTATCCCAAACCCTGCCGACGCAGCCTGGAAAAAGCTATCTACTTTCTGTTTGGCTGGAAAATCCCAGCAGTGAAAAACGCTCGCAAGTTGAACAATTTCTCGTGAACTGGGATACCAATGCGTCGGCGACCAGCACCATTTTAAACCAGTCTTACACCACTGCGTTTGGCTGGACGAACATATTGCTTCGCGTCACCGCCACCGGAAACAGCACGATCCTCCAATTCCAGGCGCGCAACGATCCGTATTACTTCGGTCTGGATGATGTGTCAGTCATCCCCATTCCCACACCGTTGCTCCAGACCATTGCCAGCAGCGACGGCACATTCCAATTCACCTGGAACACGCTGACGAATGTCGCATACCAAGTCCAATATAAAACCAATTTGCTGCAAACCGGCTGGATCAACTTGGGAACTTCAATCAAGGCGTCGGCCAGCACAATGACCGCGACGAATGGCGGAAACATTGATCCGCAGCGTTTCTATCGCGTCATCGTGCCTTAGCAGAATTCCAACCTCTTGCCCTCGACAGCCGATAAAGTAGCATGGGCGCGTGACTGATCTGCTCCAGCGCATTGAACAAAACATCCGGAACCGCCAGTTGTTCAAACGCGGCCAGAAAATCATGGTCGCCGTCTCTGGCGGACTCGATTCAATGGCGCTATTTCATACGCTTCAAAAAATTTCATCGCGCCATGAATGGAAACTAACCGTCGCCCACTTCAATCACAAACTGCGCGGACGCGCTAGCGACGCCGACGAACAACTCGTCCGCAAAACCGCCGCCGTGCTGAAATTGCCATTCGTCGCCAGACGGGCGGACGTGAAACAATTTGCGCGGACCTCAAAACTCTCCATCGAAATGGCCGCGCGAAAACTGCGCCATGAATTTTTTGCGCGCGCCGCGCGAGACCGAAAAATCAAAACGATTGCGCTCGCGCACCATGCGGACGACCAAGTGGAGCTTTTTTTCCTGCGGCTCCTGCGCGGCGCGGGCGGCGAAGGTCTGGCCGGAATGAAATGGCGAGCGCTTTCGCCTGCTGATAAAAAAATCATGCTCGTCCGGCCACTGCTTGATTTGAACAAGGAAGAATTGCGACGATTTGTGCACGAGAACAAATTCCATTTCCGCACCGATGCGACGAATTTTTCTTCCGATTTTTTGCGAAACCGGATTCGCAACGGGCTTTTGCCGCTGCTGCGGAAAAAATATCAGCCGGGTTTGAGCAAGACCGTTTTGCGACTGATGGAAATTATCGGAGCAGAATCGGCTGTGGTTGGTGAATCTGCGTGTGACTGGCTGAAACAGCGAAAGCCGGATTTTGAACTTTTGCCGGTCGCAATCCAGCGGCGGGTTTTGCAATTGCAATTGGAGCGGCTCAATGTGGTCGTGGATTTTGATCTGGTTGAACAGCTTCGCGAATCGGCTGGAAAATTTGTCAGCGTCGGCTCTGGTTTGTCCGTCTCGCGCGACGCGGACGGTGCATTGAAACTGCGGGAGCAACAACCGGCAGAGTTCAACACCAGCAAACTTGAAGTAAAGTTGTCGGGCAGGGCAGGGGACGTGAATTTTAACGGCGTGAAATTTAATTGGAGTTTTGCCAACGGCTCGTGGGGACGCTCGCCCCACCAAACCGGGCGGGAATTTTTTGACGCGGACAAAATCGGAAAAAGAATCATTTTGCGTCACTGGCGCGCCGGCGACCGTTTTTGGACGATTGGCTCGAAATCGGCGGCGAAGTTGCAGGATTTGTTCACGAACGCGAAAATCCCGCGCGAGCGAAGAAGGGAATTAGTCGTGGCGACAACGGCAGGCGGTGAAGTTTTCTGGGTCGAAGGTTTGCGTATTTCTGAAAAATTCAAGCTGGTGCCGGAAACAACGCGGCGATTGGTCTGGCGCTGGCGGCGTCCTCAAAGTGTTTGAAACGGCGCGGCGAAAGGGTTAGTCTCGCCAAAATTTTTTGCAGCCAACGTGAAAAAAGTCTCTGTCGTCATCCCTTGCTACAACGAGGAGGAGGTGTTGCCGCAATTATTTCAACGGCTGGCGACCGTTGCTGAAACATGGGCGATGGATTACGAGATCATCTGCGTGGACGACGGTTCGCGCGACCGGACATGGGAATTGTTAAAACTGCAAAACGCAAAAGATTCGCGCTGGCGCTGCCTTTCGTTCGCTCGAAATTTCGGTCATCAGGTCGCTGTCAGCGCCGGGCTTTATCACGCGACCGGCGACGCAGTGGTAATCATTGACGCGGATTTGCAAGACCCGCCGGAAGAAATTTCCCGGCTTTTCGAAAAATGGCGCGAAGGTTTTCAGGTCGTCTATGCCATTCGCACAAAACGCGATGACGCGATTCTGAAACAATTTCTGGCTTGGGGATTTTATCGTCTTTTGTCCAAAGCCGTGCCGTTCAACGTGCCGGCGGATGCGGGCGATTTCTGCCTGCTCGATCGGCGCGTGGTCGAGGTGATGAATGCGCTGCCGGAGCGCAACCGCTATCTGCGCGGGTTGCGCGCGTGGAGCGGCTTTCGGCAGGTCGGGATTAAATTCGAGCGCCACGCACGCGCGGCAGGTGCCCCACAATACACTTTCAAAAAATCATTCCGGCTGGCGATGGACGGCGTATTTTCGTTTTCGACAGTGCCGCTGCGGCTGGCAACTTATCTGGGTTTGGGAGTTTCGGCGTGTGCGTTTGTCGGCGCGGTTTTTACATTCTGCGAGAAGATTTTTGCGGAACAATTTGCCAAATTTGGTTTTACCCCAGGACCGCACGGCATTCCGACGCTGGTGATCTCAATTTTATTTCTGGGCGGAGTCCAGCTGATTTGCCTCGGTATTCTCGGCGAATATCTTGGACGCATTTACGATGAGGTGAAGGGTCGTCCGCACTGGGTCATTCAGGATTATGCGGGGCTGGATGCAAAAACGATTCCTGGAAATCGTTCCAAGTGAGCCTGGAAAACCATGGGCTGGAATCGTTCAAGTGATGAATACAAATGAAAATCCTATTCCCAAGCGCGCCGCCGATTCGCGATTTGAGTGGGCGGGATTGGTCGCGCTGGGACTGTTGGTTTGCTTTGCGGCCATCAGTGAACAAAGCTATTGGATAGATGAACTTTGCACGGTCTGGAAAGCGGTCCAACCCACGGTGGCAGATTGGTGGCAGGCCATGAGGGCCGAAGGGGATTCCATGCTTCAAATTCCCCTTTATGAGATTTTTGCCTGGGCGTGGGAAAAATTGGCGGGGCCCGGAGAATTTGCGATGCGTGCCGGCAATATGTTGTGGTTTCTGCCTGGATTGATGGCGTTGGCGGCGGCCTTGAAGGAAACGCCTTTGCGGCGCTGGTGTGCGTCACTTGCGCTGCTGTCCTCTCCGTTTGCCTGGTATTATTTGAACGAAGCACGCCCTTACGCGATGCAAATCGGAGCCAGTTGCATGGTGCTTGCCGCCCTTTATCAGCTTGGGCCGGGGAAAAATGAATCTTCACGACTCGAACGACGTTGGGTAATTATTTTTTGTTTGGGATCATTGGTGCTGGCCGCCAGCGGCATGCTGGCGATGTTATGGCTTGGGGCTTATTGGGGTGGCGCAATTTTGAGCACATCAATAAAGCATCTGCAAAAACTGGCGAAGGCTTATTGGGCGTGTTGGACAATGACGTTGGCGCTGCTCTTTGCATTGGGCTTGTATTATCTGTGGACATTAAGCATTGGTGCGCGAGCCACCAATGCGGGCACGACAGACGTAAAAAACGTATTGTTTATCTTCTATGAATTGCTCGGTTTCACAGGACTGGGGCCGGGACGGCTCGAAATCCGCTATGGCGGTTTTGCCACATTCCGACAATGGTTGCCGTGGCTGGCCGTCTATGGCGTGATGTCCCTGCTGGTGCTGGTGCGAGGTTGTCGGCAGCTAACCATGACCATTTCAAGGCGGACGTGGATCTCATGGCTGCTCGTTTTTGCGTTGGTGATGGGATTTATTTTAGCGGTTGGCGTGACAGTCCGGTTCCGGGTGCTGGGGCGGCATTGCGCCCCACTCCTGCCATTGGTTTTATTCTTGCAAGGAATCGGTTTGGCCTCCTGGTTAAAAGAGGAAAAATGGCCGTGGCGGTGTGTGGTCGTGCTGTTTCTTGGGATGAGCCTTGTTTCAGACGCAAGCGTTCGTTTTAGCGTGCGTCACGCCAAGGATGATTATCGCGACGCGGCGGTGCGGGGGCGCGAGGCGTTGGCGCGCGGTGAATCCGTCTGGTGGAGCGCTGAAATACAGGGGGCTTGGGTTTATCAGTTGCCTGTGGCCAAACAGCCAACAACCACTAATGCCGCTGTTTTTTTGGTCAACCCGGGAATGATGTTTTTGCAAACCCTGCCCAAACCGGACTGCGTGCTGCTTTCCAAGCCGGACCTTTATGACGGCCAGGGAGCGATTCAACATTATCTGGTGCAAAATAATTATCGCGTTGTGCAAAGGCTTCCCGCGTTCACCGTCTGGCGCAAGAAATAAACTTGATCAAAAAACACAGGCCGCCTTGCCGGCACCATTCAAAGCATTTTTAAGTTCTTTACACGGGTGTTTAGTCCGACTAGAATCCGCCGCTCTAATTGATTTGAAATTCTATGGAAGCTAAGACGAAAACGATTGAACAGTTTAAGACGCACGCCAAGGACACGGGTTCGGCGGATGTGCAGGTCGCGTTGCTGACGCATCGCATCAACCATTTGACCGAGCATTTGCAGACCAATAAAAAAGATCACAGCTCGCGCCGCGGGCTGCTGCTGATGGTCAGCCAGCGCCGCCGCCTGCTCGAATATCTGCAAAGCATTGATTTGACCCGCTACCAGACGGTTGCAAAAAAATTAAAGCTGCGCCATTAACAAATTTGCGCCGTCGCGGCTTTTATTTTTCAGGCAGTCGCGCGTCGCTTTCAGATTTGGGACGGAAACGCGAACGGCCCGATTCTTCAACCAAACTTCGCGAAAGAAAAAATTCCGCTGCCTCCGAGTGATTTCATTCAGTCCCGAAAAGTTCGGGATTCACTGAAGTTCCTCCGGCGGCAGCGGGCAGATTAATATGTCCGAAAAAATAACCGCCGCACTCGGCGACAAGCAGATCATCATCGAAACAGGCGACCTCGCCAAACAGGCCGATGGCGCCGTGACCGTCCAACTCGGCGAAACCATCGTCATCGTCGCAGCCGTCGCGGCGACGAAAGCCAAACCTGGTCAGGATTTTTTCCCGCTGACCGTTGACTACCGCGAAAAAGCCGCCGCCGCCGGAAAATTTCCCGGCGGTTACTTCAAGCGCGAAGGCCGTCCGACCGAAAAAGAAATTCTCACCTGCCGTTTGACCGACCGTCCGATCCGTCCGCTGTTCCCGAAAGGCTGGTATAACGAAGTTCAAGTCCAGACCGTTTTGTTGAGCGCGGATGGCGAGAACGATCCTGATATTTTGAGCATCATCGGCGCGAGCGCGGCGTTGATGGTCAGCGATATTCCTTGGGCGGGGCCGCTCGGCGCAGTTCGCGTCGGTCGCATCGGTGGAAAATTCGTCGCCAACCCGACGCACGCGGAAATGATTGAGAGCGATTTGGATTTGGTTTATGTCGGCAACGATAAAGACATTGTGATGTATGAAGGTGCGGCCAAGGAAATCACCGAAACTGATTTCAATGCCGCATTGAAATACGCGCAGGAAGTCATCCAGCCGATCATCGCCGCGCAAAA
>DATAUQ010000117.1:0-5505 GCA_036268155.1 Verrucomicrobiia bacterium
TTTGCGCGCGCCGGGAGTTTTCCAGAGCGATGAAGAATTGGTCGAAGCGGAAACAATCTGGCCTGCCGTCGAAAAAGCATTGAAGCATTCGCTCGCGTCGCTGGTGAAAATGCGCGAACGCGAAGGCGCGCATCTGGCGGAAGATTTGGCGGCGAGAATCGGAATCATGCGCGCTGCCGTTGAAAAAATTCAGAAGCAAGCGCCGCAGACGGCGGAGAATTACCGGCAAAGTTTGCTTGAACGAATCAAGAACGCGGGAATTGAAAGCATCGCGCCGGACGACGAACGGTTGCTGAAGGAAATTGTTTTGTTCGCAGATCGCTCGGATATTTCGGAGGAGTTGACGCGGCTGCAAAGCCATTTCAAACAATTTGAAGACTGTCGTAAATCAAAAGAGCCGGTCGGGCGCACTCTGGATTTTCTGGCGCAGGAAATGAACCGCGAAATCAACACCATCGGCTCAAAGGCGAACGACGCGGTCATCTCGCGCGAGGTCGTGACGTTGAAGACGGAATTGGAACGGTTTCGCGAACAGGTGCAAAACGTGGAATGAAAAATCGGAAGTCAAAAACCAGAAATCAGAAACGTGCCGCCGGCATCTTGTCGGCAGATTCCACTTCTGCCACCGACAAGATGCCGGCGGCACGTTCCAAGCCGCTTTTGATTTTGATTTCCGCACCGTCGGGCGCGGGCAAGACGACGTTGTGCAATTTGCTGCTGGATGCGCGGCGGGACATGACGCGCGCCATCACCTGCACCACGCGCGCGCCGCGTCCCGGCGAAAAAGACGGCGTGGATTATCATTTTTTCGACGCGACGGAATTTTTGAAGCGGTTGCACGCGGGAAATTTTCTGGAGCACGCGACGGTCTATGGCAACAGCTACGGGATTTTGAAATCGGAATTGCTCGGCAAATTGCGCGAAGGAAAAGATGTTTTGCTGAACGTGGACGTGCAGGGCGCAGCGACGATCCGCGAACAGACGGAGACCGAACCGGAATTGAAACGCGCGTTGGTCACGATTTTTTTGACGCCGACGCCATTGACGGTTTTGGAAGAGCGGCTAAAAAAACGCGGCGCGGATGCGGAAGCGGTCATCCAAAAACGCCTGACCATGGCGAAACAGGAGATCGCGCAGTGGAAAAATTTCGACTACCTTTTGTTGAGCGGCACGAAGCAGGAAGATTTGCGCCGGACGCTGGCGATCGTGGAGGCGGAAAAAATGCGCTCGGCACGTTCGCAGCCGCCGGAGTTTTGAATTAGAATTGCAACATGAGCGTTTCAAAAAAAATCGTTCTCGGAGTCACCGGCTCAATCGCCGCGCACAAGGCGGCGGACTTGGCGTCGCTTCTCACGAAGGCCAAATGCGACGTGCGCGTGGTGATGACGGCGGACGCGCAGCATTTCATCACGCCGCTGCCGTTCAAAACGCTCACGCACAATCCTGTCGTGACGAATCTTTACGATGAGGAAGAAGGCTGGCAGCCGATGCATATTCGTTTGGCTGATGAAGCGGATTTGCTTTTGATTGCGCCCGCGACGGCAAATATGATCGCAAAAATGGCGAATGGTTTTGCCGATGACGCATTGACGTGCATTGCGCTGGCGTTGAATCCGAAGGCGAAAATCTTGATCGCGCCGGCGATGAACGGAAAAATGTGGCTGCACGCCGCGATGCAGGCAAATGTGACGACGTTGAAAAAGCGCGGCGCGGAATTCATCGGCCCGGACGAGGGAATGTTGTCGTGCGGCTACGAAGGCATCGGTCGTTTGTGGCCGGTGGAAAAGATTGCGGAACGCGCGCTGAAATTGAAATGAGTTTTCAGTTTCAGAAAATCCTCCTCATCGTCATTCTCATCCTCGAAAAAATTTGGAATTGAGGATGAGAATGATTTCATAATTTATGAAACCAAGCCATGCCCAGTGGCTGAAGCGGTTGCCCGCGCTGTTTGAAATCCCGGCGCCCGACCCGCCGCGCCTGTTGCGCCGCATCGTGACGATGGAGCGCAACATCATGTTACCGGTCAAGGCTGTCTTCATCGCGATCATTTTCTATTCATTCGATGTCACGGCGTGGGTGGGATTGGCGAACAGCACGCTCGACGTGGTGGTGGAAACGGTGCAACTCATCTTCTGGTTCTACATCCTGGCAAACATCATTCTCGCGATGTTTTTGCTGGCGGCGGAACGGTTGCCGCTGGCGGTCGTGCAATGGACGGTCGTCACCAGCAATTTCGTGGACGGAATTTTCATCGCGGGAATGGCGCTGCTCACCGGCGGGTTGGACAGCGTTTTTTTCTGGCTGTTCGTCGCGCTGATCATCCGCAATTCGGTAAGTGTGCCGCCGGGAGTGTCGCAGTTGATTTCAAATTTCGTCATCAGCCTGTGCTACGCGCTGGTGGCGGTGCTGGACGTCTCGGTCTTTCAAAATCTGGATGATAACACCCGGCGTGCGCTGGATTTGACGACGCATGGAGATTTGGGCCAGCCGTTTGTAGTGCGGTTGGTCGTGCTGCTGCTCACGACGATTTGCTGTTCCGGTTTGGAATTGCTGCTGGAACGCCAGCGTCTCGCCGCCGAGGAAGCGGGTGAATTCGCCGCGCGCGAGGGACAATTGCGTTCTGCCGGTCGGCTCGCCGCCGAGTTCGCGCATCAGATCAAAAATCCGCTGGCCATCATCAACAACGCGGCATTCTCTTTGCAACGCGCCGCGCACGACGGAAAAAACCAGACCACCGAACAAATCGAGATCATCCAGGAAGAAGTCGCGCGCGCTGACAAAGTCATCACGCAAATCATGGGCTACGCGCAATTGAGCGAAGGCCGCGTCGAAAAATTGAATGTCATCGAGGAACTCGATCGCGCCGTCACGCAGGTTTTCCCGCCTGCCGTGCCGGACAAAATAAAAATTCACCGCGAATTCGGCCACGCCTTTCCGCCGTTGCTTATGCAGCGCGGCCACTTGTCGGAGATTCTCGTCAACCTGCTGCAAAACGCGCGCGAGGCGCTGGGTGAAAAAGGAAATGTTTTTGTCAGCGCCGATTGCCGCCATGATTATTCCGTGGAAATTTCCGTGCGCGACGATGGCCCCGGGATTCCGCCGGAAAAAACAGAACGCATTTTTGAAGCTTATTTCACGACCAAGGAAAAAGGCAGCGGACTTGGATTATCCATCGTCAAACACAATGTTGAACTTTACGGCGGAAACATCCGGCTTGAATCCAAACTTGGACAAGGCGCGAAATTTACCTTAATTTTTCCGGCGAAAGCATTGATGAAATTAAATCCAAAATGAGCGCGCCCGTGCCACCGGTGCTCGTCGTGGACGACGAGAAAAACATGCGCCTGTCGCTTCAGACCGTGCTGAAGGACGAAGGCTACGCCGCGCGTGCCGTCGAATCCGCCGAGCGAGCGCTGGAACTTCTGGCGCAGGAGGAATTTTTCATGGTCATCACCGACGCGCGGCTCGGCGGCATGACTGGTTACGAATTTCTTGGCAAAATCCGCAGCCGCTGGCCCGATCTGCCCGCCATCATGCTCACGGCCTATGCCACGCCCAAGCTCGCCGTCGAAGCCATCAAGGCCGGCGCGATTGATTATCTGGCCAAGCCTTTCGCGCCCGAGGAATTGCTCCACGCCGTCGCGCGCTGCGCCGAACGTCACCGCCTTTTGCGCGAAAATGCCGAATTGCGTTCGCGTGCGGAACATATTTTCAGTCTCGGCGAAATCGTCGGCGAATCGCAAAAAATCCGCGAAGTCCGCCAGCTTATCCAGACCGTCGCCCCGACGGAAGCGCGCGTCTTGATTCTCGGAGAAAGCGGCACTGGCAAAGAATTGGTCGCCGGCGCGATTCACAGTTTGAGCAAACGGCGCGATGCGAATTACGTCCGCATCAATTGCGCCGCGATTCCCGAGACACTTTTGGAAAGTGAATTGTTCGGCCACGAAAAAGGCGCGTTCACCGGCGCGATCAGACAAAAAGCCGGGCGCGTCGAGGAAGCCGATGGCGGCACGATTTTTCTCGACGAAATCGCCGACATGAGCAAGCCGCTTCAGGCCAAGTTGCTACGATTTCTTGAAGACGGTTCGTTCACGCGTGTTGGCGGCACGCAGGAATTGCGCGTCAACGTCCGCCTCATCGCCGCGACCAATCGCAACATTGTTTTGGCCATTGCGGAAAACCAGTTTCGCGAGGATTTGTTTCATCGCCTGAACGTCGTGCAATTTCATTTGCCGCCGTTGCGCGAACGCGGCGAGGATGTCCTGTTGCTCGCCGGACATTTTTTGAAACTGTTCCGCGCCACGATGAATAAAAATGTGAACGGCCTCGCGTCTGCCACGGGGCAAAAATTGCTTTCGCATCGCTGGCCGGGAAATGTGCGCGAACTCCGCAACGTCATCGAACGCGCCTTGATTTTGGAAACGACGCGCGAAATCCAGCCGGCCAGCCTGCCTGATTTTCAGGTCGAGTCGCGCCTTCAAAAAACCGCGCCCGGTCCGGCGTCGGCGGATGAATCGCTCGACGACACCCTTACGCGCATCGAACGCGAACTCATCACCGGCGCGATGGAGCAGAATGATTTCAACCTGACACGCGCCGCCGAACATCTTAAACTCACCCGCCATTCGCTCCGTTACCGGATGCAACGGTTGCGAATGAACCTCGGCGACGAGCCGGGTGAGACGTCCATCGCTGAAAAAATTCCTGAAGCCTGATTGTGATGAATTCCGCCGACACATTGCTGGCCGTCATGGGACCGCTGCCCCAATGGTTCAATTTTCTGGCCATGGCCGCCGCGATTTTACTGGCGGCCGTCAGCACGCTGATTTTGCTCGTCATGTTCCACAAAAAAAAACGGCACAGACGGCGCAAGCACCATCGTCACGAAGAACGCCAACTCAACCCAACGCTGGCCGAAACCGGCGGCCTGTCGCCCGTCCGCGAAAACGAAAAATCACCCGGCCAGACGCCGCCGTCGTGATGCAACACAGCCGCGCGATCACAAAAAAAAGCGCCTCGAACCTCGCGCTCGCGTTTGTGCTTTTGCCGAAATCGAAGCGCGACGCCATGTCCGCGCTTTACGCTTTTTGCCGCGAAGTGGACGACGTGGCCGACGAAGATTCCGCGCCCGTCCAAAAGCGCCGCGCGCAACTCGCCGCCTGGCGCGCCGACGTGAAACGCGCCTGCGAAAATCAATTTCCGCAAACTCCGACGAACCAGGAATTGCAGCCCGTCATCCGAAAATTTTCGTTGCCGTTTGAATTGTTCGACGAACTCATCAAAGGCTGCGAAATGGATTTGGAAATCAAACGCTACGAAAATTTAGAGCAATTGGAATTATATTGTTATCGCGTCGCGTCCGTCGTCGGCCTTTTGAGCATCGAAATTTTCGGCTGCAAAAATCCCGCCGCGCGCGATTACGCGATTTTTTTGGGCAAGGCGCTGCAACTCACAAACATTTTGCGCGACGTGAAGACGGACGCCGCGCGCGGCAGAATTTATTTG
>DATAUQ010000118.1:0-15483 GCA_036268155.1 Verrucomicrobiia bacterium
CGGCGAAGACCCGGCGCGTTACAATCTCGAACCGAACGGCGACTCGAAAAATTCCGCGATCAAGCAGGTCGCGAGCGGACGTTTCGGCGTGACGAGCCATTACCTCGTTCACGCGAAGGAACTTCAGATCAAGATGGCGCAAGGAGCGAAGCCCGGCGAAGGCGGCGAATTGCCCGGCAAAAAAGTTTATCCGCCGATTGCAAAAGTGCGTGGCACGACGGCGGGCGTCGGTTTGATTTCTCCGCCGCCGCATCACGACATTTATTCCATCGAAGATTTGGCGGAGTTGATCCACGACTTGAAAAATTCCAACCGCAACGCGCGCATCAGCGTGAAGCTCGTCGCCGAAGTCGGCGTCGGCACGGTCGCGGCGGGCGTCGCCAAGGCGCACGCGGACGTGGTTTTGATTTCCGGCCATGACGGCGGCACGGGCGCGTCGCCGCTTTCGTCCATCAAGCACGCGGGCGGTCCGTGGGAACTCGGCCTCGCCGAGGCGCACCAGACGCTCGTGCTGAACAATCTCCGCAGCCGCATTTATGTCGAGGCCGACGGCCAGTTGAAGACGGGGCGCGACGTCGCCATCGCCGCGCTGCTCGGCGCGGAGGAATTTGGGTTTGCGACCGCGCCGCTCGTTTCGCTCGGCTGCATCATGATGCGCGTCTGCCATCTGAACACCTGTCCCGTCGGCGTCGCCACGCAAGACCCGCGATTGCGCGCACGGTTCGCGGGCAGCGCGGACAACGCCGTGAATTTCATGAAGTTCGTCGCGCAGGAATTGCGCGAGATCATGGCAAAACTCGGTTTCCGCAAACTTGAAGACATGGTCGGTCGCACGGATAAATTATTTCCGTGGAAAGCAATTGAGCATTGGAAAGCCAAAGGCCTCGACCTCACGCCGGTTTTGCATCAACCGGAAATGGGCGCGGACGTCGGACGTTTCCGTTCGCAAGACCAGGATCACGGTTTGGAAAAATCTTTGGACGTGACAAAACTTTTGGACATTTGCAAACCGGCCATTGAGCGCGGCGAAAAAGTGCGTGCTGAATTGCCAATTATAAATGTCAACCGCGTCGTCGGCACGATCACCGGCAGCGAGATCACGAAGAAACACGGGCCGAATGGATTGCCGGAAGACACGGTGCAGTTGAAATTCAACGGCAGCGCCGGGCAAAGCTTCGGCGCGTTCATTCCGTGCGGCATGACGCTCGAACTCGAAGGCGACGCGAATGATTATCTCGGCAAAGGCTTGAGCGGCGGAAAAATAATTGTCTATCCGCCGAAGAATTCCACTTTCGTCGCCGAGGACAACATCATCATCGGCAACGTGGCGCTTTACGGCGCGACGGCGGGTGAAATTTTTGTGCGCGGCATGGCGGGCGAACGCTTCAGCGTGCGCAATTCCGGCGTGAACGCGGTGGTCGAGGCCGTGGGCGATCACGGTTGCGAATACATGACCGGCGGACGCGTGGTGATTCTCGGCAAGACCGGGCGTAATTTCGCCGCCGGCATGAGCGGCGGCGTGGCTTACGTTTTGGATGAAGCCGGGGATTTCGCGACGCGCTGCAACATGGAACTCGTCGGTCTTGAAAAACTCGACGAGGAAGATTTTGCCGCCCTCAAGGCAGCGATTGAAGAACACGCGATCAACACCAAAAGCACGCGCGCCGCGAAAATTCTCGCGGAGTGGAATTTGTTTGCGCCGAAATTTGTGAAAGTGATGCCGCAGGATTACAAACGCGTGCTGCAATCGCTGAAGAAAGTGCAATCGCAAGGATTGAGCGGCGAGGACGCAATCATGGCCGCGTTCGAGGAGAACGTGAAGGGCGGGCATTAAAAACGGAAACCGCAGAGACGCAGAGATTTTGGAAAAAATTGCAAACAATAACCCGTGAAAACGCTGAAGCCGCAAAGTAATACACTGAATAATTTTTTATTCTCTGCGCCTCTGCGCCTCTGCGGTAAAAAATAAAATGGGAAAGCCAACCGGATTTTTAGAATTTCAACGCGAGACGCCGACCGACCGTTCGGCGGACGGACGCATCGCGGACTGGAAGGAATTTCATCATCATCTGCCGGAGGCCGACCTCAAGAAGCAGGGCGCGCGCTGCATGGACTGCGGGATTCCGTTCTGCCACACCGGCCAGCTTGTCAGCGGCATGGCCAGCGGCTGCCCGATCCACAACTTGATTCCCGAATGGAACGACCTTGTCTATCGCGGCCTTTGGAAGGAAGCGCTCGAACGCCTGCACAAGACGAATAACTTTCCCGAATTCACCGGACGCGTCTGCCCTGCGCCGTGCGAAGGCTCGTGCGTTTTGGGAATCAATAATCCGCCGGTCACGATCAAGAACATCGAGTGCGAAATCATTGATCACGGCTGGGAAAACGGATGGGTCGTTCCTGAAGTTCCAAAAAAGCGAACTGGAAAAACCGTCGCCGTCATCGGTTCCGGCCCGGCAGGACTGTCTGCCGCCGCGCAACTCAACAAGGCCGGCCATCTCGTCACCGTCTTCGAGCGCGCCGACCGTCCGGGCGGATTGCTCATGTATGGCATTCCCAACATGAAGCTCGACAAGCAGGAAGTCGTGCTGCGCCGCCTGAAAGTTCTCGAAGTAGAAGGAATTAAATTTATCTGTAACACCGAAGTCGGCCCAGTTGATAGTGGCGCAGGCTTCCAGCCTGCAATCGAACAGGCAGGCTGGAAGCACTGCCCCACTAAATATCCCGCAGAAAAATTGTTAAAAGAATTTGACGCCGTGATTCTCGCGACCGGCGCGACCAAGCCGCGCGATCTGCCGATTCCCGGACGCGAACTGAAAGGAATTCATTTCGCGATGGATTTTCTTACCGCGAACACGAAGAGCATTTTGGACCAGCACAAGAACGGAGATTACATTGACGCAACCGGCAAGGACGTCGTCGTCATCGGCGGCGGCGACACGGGAACGGATTGCGTCGGCACTTCGATGCGGCACGGTTGCAAGTCGCTCGTGCAGGTGGAGATTTTGCCCAAGCCGCCGCTCGAACGCGCCAAGGACAATCCGTGGCCGGAATGGCCGAAGACTTACAAGCTGGATTACGGCCAGGAGGAAGCCGCCGCGAAATTCGGCGCTGATCCGCGTGTCTATTTGACGACGGCAACGAAATTTGAAAGCGATGCTCACGGCCACGTCAAAGCCGTTCATCTCGTCCAGATCGAATGGACGAAGAATGAGAAAGGCCAGTTCATTCCGAAAAATGTTCCCGGCACGGAAAAGATTTTGCCCGCGCAACTCGTCCTGCTGGCGATGGGTTTTCTCGGTCCGGAACAGCCGTTGCTTGAATCGCTCGGCATCGAACGCGACGCGCGCTCGAACGCGAAGGCGGACTTCGAGAAATACACGACGAACCTTCCGAAAGTTTTTGCGGCCGGTGATTGTCGGCGCGGCCAGAGCCTCGTCGTGTGGGCGTTCAACGAAGGCCGCGGCGCGGCGCGCGAATGCGACCGCTACCTGATGGGCGCGACGGATTTGCCGTAATTGTTACGTTCCTGAAACTTATCCTTGACTTAAGTTGCATGAGTATTTAGAGTGGTCTTCGGATTGAGGCATGAGCCATTTCCAAAATCATTTGCGGGCATAGACTGCTTTCCAGTCTTGTCCGTTTTCTAATTTTGGAGCAGAGCCTCGCAACTTATCAGGAGCGAATATGGCCAGCGGCAAAGTGAAGTGGTTCGACAACAAAAAAGGGTTCGGGTTCATCGCCCAAAGTTCCGGCCAGGATGTCTTCGTGCATCATACGTCCATCGTCGGCCCGGGATTCAAGACACTCAACGAAGGCGACGAAGTCTCTTTTGAGGCTATTCCCAGCGACAAAGGGTTGAAAGCCCAGAACGTCCAGCGCTTGCAGGCATAAGCGCCGTTAGTCGTGTCCAGTCCTAAAGATTCACGTCCGGCGAGTTTCCATTCGCCAGCGCGGGAGTTTTTGTTAATCTATTCTCATGCCGAATTTGAATGCGCCTCGCATTGCCAGCCTTTACGTCCACGTCCCATTCTGCGCGCAGAAATGCGTGTATTGCGCGTTTTATTCCGAGGCGTCCAGCGGCGAACTCATCAATCGTTATGTCGCCGCGCTCATCCGCGAAATGGAAATTGTCGCCGATGATTTGAAACCGCGAACAATTTTCTTCGGCGGCGGCACGCCGTCGCTTTTGAATCTGCGGCAATGGGAACAAATCCTGCGCGCGATGGAAAAATTAAATCTGCTCGGCGCGGAAGAATTTACAGTTGAATGTAATCCGGCGACCGTTTCGGCGGATAAGGCAAAATTGTTCCGCGATTTTGGCATCAACCGAATTTCCATGGGAGTGCAATCGCTCGACGAAAAATTGCTCGACCGGCTTGGCCGCATCCACTCGCGCGAAATGGTTTTCAAGTCGTTCGACATTTTGCGCCAAGCCGGTTTTGAAAACGTGAATCTGGATTTGATGTTCGCGATTCCGGGCCAGACGATGGAAATCTGGCGCGCGACCTTGAACGAGGCGATGGCGATGCAAAGCGAACATCTTTCCAGCTACGAAGTCATTTACGAGGACGACACGCTGCTGTTCCAGCAATTGCAGGCTGGCGAATTTTCCGTGGACGAAAACCTCGCGTGCGAAATGTATGAGGAGTTGATTTCATCCGCGACGAGAGGCGGTTTTCAACAGTATGAAATCGCGAACTTCGCCAAACAGTCCAAAGTCCAAAGCCCAAAGCCCAAAGCCGGCGCGCCAACGACATTGGACATTCCTGTTTTCGCCTGCAAGCACAACGTCAATTACTGGCGCGGCGGTTCATTTTACGGGCTCGGTCCGAGCGCGACGGGTTACATTCGCGGCGGGCGGACAAAAAACTGGTCGAACACACAGCTTTATTGCGATCAATTGGAAAAAGGCAAACGCGCGATCGAATCCAGCGAGGAATTGTCGCCATTGCGACGGGCGGGCGAAATCGCCGCGTTCGGCTTGCGGATGAACGCGGGCTGGCCGTTTGAACAATTTCAACGCGCCACCGATTTCGATTTGCGGAACGAGTGGAAAACTGAAATGGAACAATTGACCGGGCGCGGCTGGGCAACCCACGACGATGAAAAATTTCAACTTTCGGCGCAAGGTCTGCGTTTCGCCGATTCGGCGGCGGAATTATTTCTGCGTTGAAGCGGCGGAATTTTTACAAAGAAAATTCCAGGCGAAAAATGCAGTCAGCAACGCGATGCCGCCGCAAATCAAATAAGGCAGCGACGGTTTCACAAAAAACAATGTGCTGGCGAAAATCGGGCCGAGAATCCGCGCGAGGCTGCCAAAACTTTGGGCGACGCCGAGGTTCGCACCCTGCTCGTGCGGCGACGAACTCAACGAAATCATTCCAAAAACCGGCGGTCGGTTCAGTCCCGAACCGATGGCGAGCAGCGCGATGACAATCAAAATTCCCGTCAAGTGCGTTTGGAACGGCAGCGCGGCGAGTCCGATGGCAAAAACAATCAGGCTGCTGAAAATCAATTTCGGTTCGCCGAATTTTTTCACGAGCTTGCCGATCACGCCTTGCACGAGCGCGGCGATGACGCCAGCGTAAGTGAACAGATAGCCGATGCGATTGTTCAACGATTTTTCGCCGACGGCGAATTGATGTTTTGCCAGAAGCGGAAAAGTGGATTCAAAACAGGTGAAGCAAAACGTCGCGAAAAAGAATACGCAAATCAGCAAACCCAGTTTTGGTTGCGCGAGCGTATGCGACCATTGATTCATTTTTGGGCGTGGCGCGACGGGCGCGGAATTCGGCTGGCGGCTTTCGCCGAGGATGAACCAGCCGAGGATAAAATTCGCGGCGCAAAAACTCGCGGCGACCCAGCCGGGCGCCTGCTTGCTGTGAAAAATTTCAATGCTGAACGCGCCGAGCGCTGGGCCGAAGATAAATCCGAGGCCAAACGCCATTCCAATCAAACCCATGCGCGCGGTGCGTTTTTCGGGCGGTGAAATGTCGGCGATGTAGGCGGACGCGACGGAAAGGTTCGCGCCGCAGATTCCCGCGAAAATTCGCGAGGCGAGAATCCACAGCAGACCGATCGTTCCATTCATTCCGCATGCAAATGCAAAAAGCGCGTAGGAACCGGCAGCGCCGAGATTGCTGACGAGCATGACCGGGCGGCGGCCAATTCTATCCGATAATTTTCCCCACGCGGGCGCGAAGAGAAATTGCATGAGCGAAAACGAGGCGATGATGCCGCCGATGACCAAACCCTTCTGGCTGAAAGTCGCGCTGAAATTATCTTCCGCGTAGCCGGGCAGCAGCGGCAACACGATGCCGAAGCCGATCAAATCAATGAAGACTGACAGGAAAATGACGAGGAGTGACGGCTTGCGTTTCATTTGCAAAAATGAAGTTTAATTATTGCGGACAGAATTGACAGAATTTTTCAGAATTAAAATTCTTGAACGAATGATTTTTCATTTAAATCTCTGTCAGCAACGTGTGAACAAACGGTCAAACAAGTAATGTTTACTCACAAACGTATTCGCAAGTTGTGAACAGGTTGTTTTTTCCTTTAACAGTTCGTAGAGAAGCCTAATCTTAAAATTTACATGGAATCCAAATATTTTGAATTTGATACAGGCAAAGGTGTCTTGAGCCTTTCTAAAAGCAAACAATGTCCCGGCTGTTGGGATTTTTGCTTCAATGAAATATTACTTCATTCCAATTATACTGATCCAGATCAAGCAGCTCTCGATGCAAGCAAATCAGATTTTGGAATTGAATGGCTCGATACAAAATTAAATAAAATTTATGTGCCGTCAGATATTACCCAATGGCGAAGATCAAAACGCACACCAGCTAAAAATGTTGGAAATCAAAATAACTAATTATTGTGAGCGACTTAAAACCAGATAGAAGCGGTGCGGCAGACTTTAAAAAATCCCGTCGCATAAAGCCAGAAGCAACAGAAAAGTTGCATTTGGATCGGTTGCCTCCACATTCGATTACAGCAGAACAAGGCGTTCTAGGTTGTGTATTACTTTTGCCGAACGAGTGCATGGGCGAGTGCATCGAAAAGCTTAAGGACGGTGGCTCGGAAGTTTTTTATGACCTGCGGCAGGCAATTGATCTAATTACCCTTCAGCAAAAATTAAAAGATAAAGGATTTCTCGATCAAATTGGTGGAATCTCCTATTTGTCACAACTTCAGGACGCCGTGCCGAGCGCAGCGAATCTTTCATACTATCTTGAAATTGTCCTAGAAAAGTTTTTGTTGCGAAAAATGATTCATGTTTGCACAGAAGCAACGAGCAAAGTTTATGACTTTGAAGGAGAAGTTGACGCATTGCTTGATGAAGTTGAACGTGACGTTCTAAAAATTGCAGAATCGCGCGCGCAGACCAGCACGTCGTCGGTCAAGGAACTGGTGGGCAAGGCGATTTTGACGGTGGAAAATTATTTCAGCCGCAAGGGCGTGTTGAATGGGATCGGCACGGGCTTCCCGGATTTGGACCGGATGACGGATGGATTGCACGGACAGGAAATGATCGTCATCGCGGCGCGGCCTTCGATGGGCAAAACGTCCCTGGCGATGAACATCGTCGAGCACGTCGTGCTGGAACAAAATCTGCCGGCGGCGGTTTTCAGCCTGGAAATGAGCGCGGAGTCGCTGATTTTGCGCATGATGTGTTCGATTGCGCGCGTGAACCTGCGCTCAATCCGCGAAGGATTCATGAGCGAATCGGATTTCCCCAAGTTGACGAGCGCGGCGGGCCGGCTGGCGAAGGCGAAGTTATTGATTGACGATTCGGCGGGGCTTTCGATTTTGCAATTGCGGGCGCGGGCGCGGCGGATGCACCAGCAGCATGGCGTGAAGCTTTTTGTGGTTGATTATTTGCAGCTATTGCATTCTACTGCGCGGCGCTCACAAGAGAATCGGCAGCAGGAAATCGCCGACATTTCCAGCGGCATCAAGGCATTGGCGAAAGAATTGAAAGTGCCGGTGCTGGTGTTGAGCCAGTTGAACCGCGAGCTGGAGAAAGATAAAAGCCGCAAGCCGAGGCTGTCCGATTTGCGCGAGTCGGGCGCGATTGAACAGGACGCGGACGTGGTGGGTCTGTTATACAAACCGAACGCGGGCGATGATGAAGATGGTGCGGCGGCTGAAGAAGCGGATGGTTTGCCGGTCAATTTATTGATTGCGAAACAGCGAAACGGCCCGACGGGCGATGTCAATTTAACGTTCTTAAAATCTTATACTCGATTTGAAAGCGCAGCCAAAGTCAGCGACGAAGATGTTCCGGAAGGCCGGTAGCCGATGAAATTTTTTTTCCGTCTTTTTGGAATCTGGCTGTTGCTCGGCTGCGCGCAAGGCGTGTGGGCGCAGATGGCCGGCCCGAAAATCGAGCGCGTGGACATCAAGTTTGTCGGCCCGGCATCCATCAGCGAACAATTCATCCGCGCCAACATCCGCGTCAAAACGAACGACGTTTATTTTCCCACTTCCACCGAAGAAGATGTCCGTTCGCTTTATGGCACCGGACAGTTTTACAACATCCGAGTGACGACCGATCAGGCTGCCGACGGCGGGGTAAATCTGACTTTTGTGGTTCAAGCGTATCCACGCATCACGGAAATCAAAATCGAGGGCAATAAAAAAGTCAGCAGCTCCAAGTTGAAGAAAAAAATCACGGTGAAGGTCGGCGACCCGCTGGACGAGCAGAAATTGTTCACCGACGTGCAGGAGATGAGAAAACTCTACGAAAAATACGGCTATGCTGACACCAAAATCCAATACATCCCGACCATTGACGAGAACACCGGGCGCGGCACGGTCACTTTCCAGATCATTGAAAGCCCGAAAGTCAAAATCACAGAGATTGATTTCATCGGCGCGGCGGCGTTTACACAAAAAGAATTGCGCGGAGTGGTCAAGCTCAAGCGTCATTGGATGTGGTCGTGGCTGACGGGCAACGGAGTTTTCAAGCAGGATGAATTTGACGACGACCGCGACTTGCTGGCGGATTATTACCGCAACCACGGTTATCTCGACTTTGCGGTCAAGGACGTGAAGCTGGATAATCCGACGACGAACACGCTGGTGATCCGCTATTACATTTATGAGGGGAAGCAATATAAGGTCGGCTCGATCAAACTCACGGGCAATAAAATTTTCAGCGACGCCCAGATCCGAGACGGCCTGAAATACAACCATGATTACCAGCGGTTGAAAAGCAAACTTGGCGCAAACGGATTCGCGATGGACGTGGGCGATGTTTTCACGCCCGACGGTTTGAGAAATGACACCGTGGCGCTGGAAGATTTTTACGGCAGCAAGGGTTAC
The DNA here is from genome assembly GCA_036268155.1 of Verrucomicrobiia bacterium. Classification (GTDB taxonomy): domain Bacteria; phylum Verrucomicrobiota; class Verrucomicrobiia; order Limisphaerales; family UBA11358; genus UBA11358. The sequence continues at coordinate 9,334 of DATAUQ010000118.1, forward strand.
ATTGACGTGACGCAAGGCCCGGCGCTGCGGCACAACCTGATTCCGAACGTGGACACAGGCACGATGGATCTGGAATTTCTGATTGATGAAGGCCAGAAAACCTACGTCGAAAAAATCAACATCACCGGCAATATCAAGACGAAGGACAAGGTCATCCGTCGCGAGCTGGCCATTTCGCCCGGCGAAGTGTTCAACATGGTGCAAGTCAAAGTCAGCAAGCAGCGCCTCGAAGGTTTGGATTACTTTGAAAAGGTGGACGCTGATCCGGAGCCGACCGACCCGCCGATTGCCGGCCGCAAAAATCTGGACATCCATGTGGAAGAAAAAAACACCGGCAAGCTGACTTTCGGCGCGGGGATAAATTCGGATTCTGGTCTCGTCGCTTTTGCCGAAATGTCTCAGGGCAATTTTGATTTGTTTCATCCGCCGACCTTCACCGGTGCCGGCCAGAAACTGCGCCTGAAAGTGCAGCTTGGCACGCAACAACAAGACTATGACATGGAGTTCATTGAGCCGTGGTTTTTGAACCGCAAGCTGGCGCTGGGCGTAAATCTTTATCGCCATCAACTGGACTATGAAAGCCCGCACAATATCTATGACGAGAGCCGCACGGGAGTGCGCCTGAGCCTGACCCGCGCGTTGTGGAGCGATTTTTTCATCGGCAGCATCAGCTACACGTTTGAACAAGTGGGCATTTCCTTGAACAGTCCTTACAACAAACAAAGTTTCGAGTCGGGAACGTTCCCTCCGGTTCTGGATCCCAATTCCGGCCAGGCAAAAGTGCCGCAAGCCATCCTCGATCAAACCGGTGATCATTTATATAGCCGTTTCGGCGCGACGCTCGCCTATGACACGCGCAACAGCACGGAACTGCCCAATCACGGCCAGCGCACGGAAATTGATCCTGAACTCAGTCTTGGCGATACGGATTATTACAAGATTCAGCTCAAGACATCATGGTATTTCCCCGGCCTGATGAAAGGCGACGTCATCGAGGCTGTTGGGCGCACCGGCATCGCGGAGGGTATCACCGGCGGCGACGTGCCATTTTACGACCGATATTATCTCGGCGGACTTTATTCGCTGCGCGGCTACAAATTCCGCACCGTCTCGCCGCGCGAAGCACCGTCCGCCACATATCCAGAAGTCGTGAACGAACCGATTGGCGGCGACAGCTTCTGGTTCAGTTCCGTGGAATACAGCATTCCCATTGTGGAAAAGGACAACGGCGTGGGCGTGCGTGTCGCCGCGTTTCTTGAAGCGGGTTCCGTCGGGACAGGAACCACTACATTCTCTGGAAATTATGACGACGACTGGGGCCTGGGTTTGCGGCTGAACATCCCGCACTTGGGCCCGTTGCGCCTTGACTACGGCATACCCATCACCCACGATAGCCACAATGGCGGTGGAGGCCAGTTCCAGTTCGGCGCCGGCTACACCCGCGAATTCTGATATGAAAAATCTGTCCATGAAACTCGCCGGACTCGCGGTGGGGATAGCGGCTCTGGCGGCTTCCGCAGAAACCACCGCTCCTTTTGGAAACCTGCCGCTTTATTTTGAATCAGACTCCCCTGCCCGCTTTCTTGCGCAAGGACGCGACTCGCAATTTTCAATTTCGCCGACCGAAGCGCAACTCGTCCTGCAAAAATCCGGCGCGACGCGCGCGGTGCAAATGCAATTCATCGGGGCCAATCCACAGGCGCGGATTCACGGTGACAGCGGATTGTCCGGCAAGATCAATTACCTCATTGGCAACGATCCCGCACAATGGCGCTCCGGCGTGCCGACTTTCGCCAAGGTGCGCGTCGCAGGAATTTATCCGGGCATCAATCTGGTTTATTACGGCAACCAACAGCAGCTTGAATACGATTTTACGATTGCAGCGGGAGCCAATCCAAATTCGATTGCAATTCATTTTGACGGCGGGGACGGAATCTCCATCAACGCGCAGGGCGGACTGGTTTTGAAACTGGGCGGCGATGAAATCCTCCAGCCCAAGCCTTTGATCTATCAAACCGTTGATGGCGCGCGCCGGAAAATAAACGGCGGCTATAAAATTTTGGATGCGCACAACGTCGCCTTCAATGTTGGAAAATATGATCGAACACTGCCGCTGGTGATTGATCCGGTTTTGGGCTACTCGACTTATTTCGGCGGCACTCTGGCCGAGACTGCGTGGGCAGTCGCATTGAACACAAATGACGGCTCGGTTTACATCGCGGGACAGACGCTTTCCATACTGGCGATCAAAAAAAACGCGAAGCTTTCCATGACCGATGAATTTGAAAAAGATTCGGTATTTTCCACGCCCGGCGCGATCCAAGAAGATTTTGCCGGCGGCAAACTCATCGGTGATGGATTTGTCGCCAAGTTCGACGACACCGGCACCAATCTCATTTACCTGACCTATCTTGGCGGCAGCAAGGACGATCTCGTCTCCAGCGTGGCCGTGGACGCGGCGGGCAACGCCTTTGTGACCGGCTTCACCGACTCGCCGGATTTCCCGACGACCAATGCGCTTTTCTCGACTATTGGAGGCGTCCAAAATAAAAGAAACAAGGCTTTCCCCGGCGATGCGTTCGTCGCGGAACTGGATTCCGGCGGTTCCAATCTCGTTTATTCAACTTATCTCGGCGGTTCGCAATTGGAATCCGGCAATGGCATCGCGATTGATTCGGCGGACAATGCGTATGTCACCGGTCTCACCGGTTCGTCGGATTTTCCCGTCACTGCAAATGTGGTGCAAAACCATCTGGCCGGAACCAACAACGTCTTTGTCGCCGAAGTTGGCGCGGGCGGTTCGCCGCTGATATTTTCGACCTATCTGGGCGGAACCAATTCTGATTCGGGCGAAAGCATTGCGCTGGACGCCGCCAACAATATTTACGTGACCGGCTTCACCAGTTCCACCAATTTTCCGATCACCAATGCCTTTACGACGGTGCTAAACGGCGGCTTGTTGAAGAAAAATGGCAAAAAATATTTTGCCTACGACGCATTTGTCACCGCCCTCTCACCTTTGGGCGCAAATCTGATTTATTCCACTTTTCTCGGCAGCACGAATAATGATGTTGGCTATCACATAATCTGTGACGCCGCAGGCGATGCCTATGTGACCGGCTACTCGGCCTCGCCGGATTTTCCGAACACGGAGACCAATGTCCCCGGACTTTTTGCGCATGGTGATAAAAATGACATGGGGGCTTCGGACATTGACGCCTTCCTGACAAAATTCGACCCGAATGGCGCGTTGATTTACTCTACGCTTTTTGGCGGCAAAGGCGACGACATCGGCTATGGTGTCGGATTAGACGCGATCGGCGATGTATTTGTCGTCGGCTCCACGACTTCAAAAGAATTTCCGACCAACAACGCCGCCGGCGTCTTCCGCATAAAAAATTCCGGCGGCAATGACGTTTTTGTGACCGCGTTCAGCACCACTCCGACCAACATCACCGCGCTGCTTTATTCGGGTTTCTTCGGCGGTAAAAAGAACGACTTTGGCTACAACATCGTCGCTGACCCGGCGGGCAACGCCTATCTCGTCGGCCAGACGCTGTCAAAAGATTTTCCTTTGACCAATGCTTTCCAACCCTTCCTCAACGGCAAGAAAGGCGACGCATTCCTCACCAAAATTCTTTTGACGCCGTGATCGCGCCAGTTTTGAGTTGGCGGCGGCGGTGAATTCTGCTTTCATTTCCGCCCATGAGAAATATTTTACGGACAGTTTTTCCGGCACTTTTGCTGATGACTTTTTTGAGCGGCTCCGCGCTGGCGCAGACCAAGATCGCCACCGTGGATTTGAAAAAACTTTTTGACAATTATTACAAAACCAAGCTGGCGCAGGCTTCCATCCAGGAACGCGCCGCCCAGCTTGACAAGGACGACAAAGGCATGAAAGACGACCTGAAAAAGGGCAGTGATGAATATCAGCAGCTTTTGCAGCAGGCCAATGACCAGGCTCTTTCCGCCGAGGAACGCGACCGCCGCAAACAATCCGCCGATGATAAGTTGAAACAATTGCAGACTGACAAAGCCACCATTGATCAATACGAACGGCAGGCACAAACCACGCTGGGCGAACAGCGCCAGCGGATGCGCGAAAATATCCTCACGGAAATCAAGGCTGCCGTGAACACCAAAGCCAAGGCCGGAGGTTATTCACTTGTTTTCGACACGGCGGCGGAAACCGTCAACGGAACCATGACCATCGTTTACACCAGCGGCGACAATGATTTGACCGACGACATCCTTTCCCAACTCAACGCGGGCGCGCCGATTGACGTGACCAAACCGGCAGTGACGACTGCGCCACCGGTGACAAGCGGTTCGAGCAACCCATAACGGCGGCACGGTTTGGCTTCAAGCCAGGCACGATAGTTAAAAATCGCGCTTGCACATGCACCATCCGCCGCGTATAGTGCGCGCCCTTTTGCAATTGAAATAAAAATTTATGAGACGTCCCAAAGGCATCAAAACGAGAAAGTCCGTATCCAAGCGGTTCAAGATCACAGGCACGGGCAAAGTCCTGCGCAGCCACGCCGGCAAACGCCATCTGCTGCAAGGCAAAAATTCCAAGCACCGCCGTCGTCTCGGTAAGAGTGCCATCGTGGACGCGACCGACACTTATCGCATCCTGCAAAATTTGCCGTTCAGCCATTGATTCCGATTCAACAATTTAACCGTTTAACAATTTAACGAAATGAGAGTCACCAATTCTCCCGCCTCCCGCAAACGTCGCAAACGGATGTTGACGGCGGCCAAAGGCTTCCGTCTCAAACGCTCCAAACTTTACCGTTACGCGTCCGATGCCGTTGATCACGGCCGGCAATACGCCTATCGCGATCGCAAAACCAAGAAGCGCACGTTCCGCTATCTCTGGCAGATCCGCATCAACGCCGCGACGCGCGCCGCCGGCCTGACCTACAGCCGTTTCATGGAAGGCTTGAAAGCTGCGAAAATCGAGCTCGATCGCAAGGTTCTCGCCGACATCGCCGCGCAGGATGCCGCCGCGTTTACAGAACTGGTGAACGTCGCCAAGAACGCGCTCAAAAACAAGCCCGGCGCGACTTTGGCAAAATCGTAAACGAAATCTGATTTGAAATTCAAAGAACGGGCGGCCTGAAAAGGTTCGCCCGTTCTTCATTTTGGTGGGACGAGCGTCCCCGCGAGCCGCGATTGCCAAAAAAGAATTCTGTAAATTTTGTTAATTCTGTCTCACTCTTTGGGAAAGCTATGTCGCTCTTGAACGAAATCGAACCATTAAAAAAAACCGCGCTGGCGGAACTCAAGACCGCGCCCGACCTTGCCGCGCTCGAACAAACCAAGGGCGCGTGGATCGGGCCGAACGGCAAATTCACCGCGTTGATGAAACAACTCGGCACGCTTTCAAAAGAAGAAAAACCCGCCGCCGGAAAATTGATCAACGCCGCCAAGTTGGAACTCGAAGCCGCGCTCGTTTCGCGACGCGAGGAACTGGAGCTGAAAGCCGCGCTGCCGAAAGAGCCGACCGATTTCACGCTGCCCGGTCGTCGCCGCGCGCTCGGCAAATTACATCCGCTCACGCAAGTCACCGACGACATCGTCCGCGCGTTCCGCAAGATCGGTTTCGCCGTCGCCGACGGGCCGGAGATTGAGGACGAGTATCACTGCTTCGACGCGCTCAACACGCCCGCCGACCATCCGGCCCGCGATTCACAGGACACATTTTATTTGAACACGACGGACAAACGTTTGCTCCGCACACACACTTCGTCCGTCCAAATCCACATGATGGAAAAACAGCCGCCACCCGTGCGCATCATCGTGCCCGGCCGCGTGTATCGCCGCGACAACGCCGATGCCACGCACAATCCCACGTTCCACCAGATCGAAGGACTTTACGTTGATAAAAATGTCACCGTCGGCGACCTCAAGGGCACGGTCGAATTTGTTTTCAAGGAACTCATGGGGAGCGACGTGAAGATCCGTTTCCGTCCGCATTATTTCAGCTACACCGAGCCGAGCTACGAGATTGATTTCACCAACGCGCTCGTGAAGAAGATGGGCAAGGACTGGCTGGAGATCGCCGGTTGCGGCATGGTGCATCCGCAGGTGTTCGAGAACGTCGGCTACGATCCCGAAATCTGGACCGGCTGGGCGTTCGGCTTC
>DATAUQ010000119.1:0-37371 GCA_036268155.1 Verrucomicrobiia bacterium
GTCGGTTTTCAAATACGGCTGAAGCGACATGGGAATTTTCAAGCTGCCATCCGGCTGTTGATGCGTTTCAATCAGCGCGACGAACAATCGCGCCAGCGCCGTGCCGCTGCCATTGAGGATGTGCGGAAATTTATTTTCGCCAGCTTCCGTTTTGAAACGCATATTCATCCGGCGCGATTGAAAATCTTCGCAGCTCGAGCAGCTCGAAACTTCGAGATAACTCCCCTGCCCCGGTGCCCAGACTTCGATGTCGTAAGTTTTCGCGCTGCCAAATCCCATGTCGCCCGTGCAAAGCAAAATGACGCGATAATGCAGGCCGAGCAGTTGCAAAACTTTCTCCGCGTTCGCGACCATTTTTTCCAACTCGTCGTAGCCATTCTCCGGTTTCACAATTTTGATCAATTCAACTTTGTCAAATTGATGCACGCGGATCATGCCGCGCGTGCCGACGCCCGCCGCGCCGGCTTCACCGCGAAAACACGGCGTGTAAGCGCAGTATTTTATCGGCAATTGTTTCTCCGCCAGGATTTCCTCACGGTGAATGTTGGCGACGGGAGTTTCCGCCGTCGGAATCAGATAAAGTTTGCCGAGATTTTTCGCGTCGTCGCCCTCGGCCACGCCGTAATATTGATCTTTGAACTTCGGGAATTGTCCCACACCAACAAGACATTGCTCGCCGACCATGAGCGGCGGCGAAACTTCCGTGTAACCGTGTTCCGTGATGTGCAAATCCAAAAGAAATTGAATCAACGCGCGTTCCAGTCGCGCGCCCCAATTTGTGTAGAGCAAAAATCCGCTGCCGGAAAGTTTTGCCGCGCGTGCGAAATCCACCAGCTTGAGCGATTCGCAAAGCTCGACGTGCGATTTGGGTTTGAAATTAAAATTTGTTTTCTCACCGTGAACGCGGACTTCGGGATTGTCTTGCGCCGATTTGCCAAGTGGAATTGATTCGTGCGGCAAATTCGGGAGTTGCAACATCAACGCATCGCGCGCGATTTCACTTTCCGCCGCCTGTTTATCGAGCGCGGAAATTTTTTCTCCCAAATCTTTTGTTTCAGCCTTCTTCGTCTCGGCCTCGGCGATTTTCTTTTGTCCCATCAACGCGCCGATTTCTTTTGAGACGCGATTACGAGTAGCTTTGAGCGTTTCCACTTCCGAAAGAATTTTCCGGCGTTGCTCGTCAAATTTGAGCATTTCGTCAATCTTCGTTTCATCCCCTGCCCCGCGCGTGGCGAGGCGCTGGCGGACAAAATCAGTTTTTTCGCGGATCAGTTTGATGTCAAGCACACGCGGATTATAGAAATTAAATCCTGTGCGGCAAGTTTGAAGCCCGCTCAAGTTATTCGGGCGATTGAAATCTGGTTGAAAATTCCCGCCACACGCGGCACATTGACCGCATGACGAAATCTGTTTTCACCGGCCCGGTTTATGTCGTGCGCGACAACATTGATACCGACCAGATCATTCCCGCGCAATTTCTCAACCTCGTCCCGACGATTCCCGACGAATACGAGAAGCTCGGCAGCCACGCGCTCGCCGGCCTGCCCGAATCCCTCTACGCCACGCGCTACGTCAAGGACGGCCAGCTTGACAGCGATTATCCCATCGTCGTCGGCGGACGCAATTTCGGCTGCGGCAGTTCGCGCGAACACGCGCCCATCGCGCTCGGCTCGGCCAGTTGCCGGATCATCCTCGCCGAAAGTTTCGCGCGCATCTTCTTCCGCAACTCTGTCGCCACCGGCGAACTCTATCCGTGCGAAATCACGGAACGCCTCTGCGACACCCTGAAGACCGGCGACGTCGTGACCGTTGACCTCGACGCCGCCACCGTCACCGTCAAGGCGACCGGCAAAGTCATCCAGTTCAAACCGCTCGGCGACGTCCGCCCCGTCGTGGACGCCGGCGGCCTGTTCAATTACGCGCGCCAGAGCGGGATGATTGCGAAGTGACACAGTTGAAATTATGGGAAGCGGCGCGGCGGCTGCATGGCTGCATTTTGGAATGGTATGTTGGCGACCACGGAATTTTAACGAAGCCAGATCAAAACGGCCAGTTGACGCCGATGGAAACATTGATCTGGCCCCCGAGCTTTAATTCCGCCTGCCGTCCGCCGCCGTTAAGGCTGGCATTGCCCAACGGCATATATTGCGCACCCAGATAAATGTCGGCGTTGTCCAGCACATGATAGGTCAAGACGCCATTCACGTAGCCGCCGAACACGACGTCCGTGCCGTTGATACTGCCTTTGTTGTGGGAAATGCTGCCATCAGTCAGGGTGATCGTTTCATTGTAATCAAGTCTTTCGGAAGCGATGCCAATGGCCGGACCGGCTCCGAGCGACATCCCGAAATCTTCCGTTAAATCCCAGTAAAAAGATGGCCCCAGCCGGACGGTGTAGAGCATCACATTCAAAGTGCGCGTGCCGATAACAGTTTGATTTTGAAGTTGTGTCTCGCTGGGTTGAGAGCGATTGTCAGAAATGGTCGGCTCGCCGCCTTGCCGGTTGAAACCACCCTGATAAGGCGCGGTTGGAACAACAATGCCGCCGGCATCGAAAGTGTAAGTTGACTGGTTGACTGTCGCCGTCATTGAACTGGTGTTTTTGATGCTGATGGGCAGTATGTCCACACCCAATTCCCAGCCAACACGGGCGTGTTTCCAATACCAAAGATTGTCGCCATAGGCCATCTCGAATCCGGGAAACGCCCCGCCGTTTTCTTTTGAGCTGTCAGCGCCGGTCAATGTATAAGACGTGACGCTGTGCATGGAAATCGTCCCGTTGCCAGCCGGGTTGTATTGATTCGCATTATTGTAGCCCCAATAACTTGTCTGGCCGAATGCATTTCCACTGCTGTCCACGCGGACATAACCATCGTTATAAATCCCGTTGGCCAGATTCTTGTCGGAGATATTAAAAGTCCCCTTCTCGCTGAAATTGGCGCTGATGTTCATCCCGACCATCGCGCCGATGCGGAAATGGCGCGTCCAGTCATCCGTGTCCGAGGGAATCCTGATGAAGCCGTAGGAGTCAGGGTCGCCGCCGAATGTATCCATTGATGACGAGCCGCCGGGAGACAAGAAATCCGATTGCGCCGAGGCGCGCATCGCAAGTCCAGTGAACACACAAGCCAGGCATCCCGCTTGGAAACGGATGACACTCATAAAATGAAATGGCACTTTCGGCATTCGTCTCATGGGTTTAGGAAGACTCGATAAAAGCGCGTGTTGCTGTTGGTCGGCGCACTCACTGTCGCGGGCGGGCCATAATCAATCCATTGCTTCCGATTTGCCCCGGCCACGATGGATGGCGGCGCGATCATGGCGTTGGAAAATGAAACATTGTCGCTGTAAACCACGGTGTAAGTGCGGTTGGTGAGGGACGGAAATTCAATCAGCATGTTGCCGTTGGACAGCCTGACGATGCGCGTGATGTCGAGGTTCGTGCTTGCTGACGATGCTTTTGGCGGAGTCAAATCAGGCACCGGCACGGCGAATGCCTGCATCTGCGAATTGCTAAATGAAAAGTAATTGAGCGCAAAAAATTGCAGCAACAAACTTACGCTCTGGTTCGTCCCCAGCGCCGAAGAATAGACCACGAACGGATTGCCGTTGTTCGTGCCGGAGGCATTGAACAATTGATTGGTCAACAAACCCGTCACGACGACGCGCGCGGCGGGAACGTCATTCGTCCCGGTGTTCGACAAATTGATGGTTTGTTCAACCAATCCATTTTGTGGATTGTAAAGTTGCGTTGAGGTGATGGAAGCCATCAACTGACCGGGAAGATAATTGATGACCGTGATGCTGTTGCTGGCCGAATTATTGTTAGTGTTAGCATCAATCACCCCCGTCGCGCCAACCAATGCGAAAAAATTCAGCACGTCCGCATTGGTCGGCTGGATTGCGATTTGAAAATTTGTGAACGCGCCATTTTTCAACGTGCCCAAGTTGAAGATCATGTTGCTGCTGACGGTCGTGAAACTTGGTTTCGTCGGTGAAACTCCTTTCAGGATCACGCCTGGAGGCAGTGTGTTGGTAAGCATCACATTTGGCGCGTCATTCGGCCCTGCATTGGTCACGCTGACACCGTAAGCCATGAAATCATTCGTGATGATAGCCGTCGTTGGAACCGTGATCGCCACTCCAAGATCAGCGTTGATCACGATGTTGGTGACTTGAACGACCACATTAGTGGCGGCGGTGTTGGTCACGTCAATGGTGGATACCACAACCATGTTGGTAAGGAATCCAGTCACTGTTGGTTTCACGGTCAGTGTCATTTGGGCAACAGCACCAAAATCTAATCCCCCCATGTCAAATATAACAACACTGCCAAAATTCGTAACGATGCCGCCCAAGCTGGGATTGGCGCTCAATAACTGGACGGATGTCGGCAGCGTGTTGCTCACAACCGCGTCGTCCAGCACGCCAAGCAGGTTGGTCACAGTGATGGTGTAAGTCAGGGAATTGCTCACCAGAAGGGAACTAGCCGAATTGCTGACGGAAAGGCCGAAGCTGCCGGAGCTTTGCGCTTCAGTTTTTGTTCCGGCAAGCATCAACGCAACCGCAAGCGCGGCGAACATCCGGAACTTGAAAAAAAACTTCATGTAAAATGAAACTCCAAATTAAACGCCGCCAGCGTGCAAAAGTTCCGCGCGCCAGGCAATCTTCATTTCCAAAACGGGGCAAAGCCAGCCGCCGAAAACATTGACGGAAAATGGAATGGCTTCAATATCAAATTCACATGGCCGGACAGTCGCATCCATGACCGGAGGCGAACCGGCGGGAACAGAATGAAAATTTCCCATGTCCCGCCTTGGTTGACCGGGACAGCGCTCCGAGGCGGGCATGAAGCGTCCGGGACAACCTGCTGGAATCGCGACTGTGTATGTTTTGCCGGCGTCCGACGAATCGAGCTGTGCAACTGGACAGGGTTTATGGCGCGTCCGCGAGCGGCGAAATCCTTGACCGGTTACATTGATCTTATTCATGCGTAAAGCGGGCCGAAATTGGCGCAGGCGCGATAGTCTGAACTTTCCAGACATTGCGTGCCAAAGGCCGCCCAACTGCTCGGACGAAAAATTTTGTCGTTCGCCACGTTGTGCATATAAATCGGAATTCGCAGCATCGCCGCGAGCGAAATCAAGTCCGCGCCGATGTGGCCGTAGCTGATCGCGCCGTGGTTTGCGCCCCAGTTGTTCATCACGGAATAAACGTCGCGGAACGCGCCGCGGCCGGTGAGCTTCGGCGCGAACCATGTCGTCGGCCAGGTCGGGTTCGTGCGCTGGTCGAGCGCGTCGTGGACTTTTTCCGGCAGATCAATTGTGAAGCCTTCGGCGATTTGCAATGCCACGCCGAGTCCTTTGACGAGATTCAACCGGCACATCGTCACGGGCATTCCGCCGCGCGTTAGGAAACGGGTTGACCAGCCGCCGCCGGGAAAATATTCGGTAATGCTCGGATGCCATGTCGTCGCGTCCAAACATTTTTGCGCTTCATCCTTGGAAATTTCCCAGAACGGTTTCATCGCGGGCTGGCCGTCGCGTTCCTGCTGACCGGTGCCGTCGAGCGTCGCCGGGCCGGAATTGATGAGATGCAAAATACCGTTCGCCGCTTCGCCTTCGAGTTCGTAACCGGAAACCCGCTTGACGGAATCCGCGCTCCAGTAAGTTCTCACATCGGCAAAAATCTGCGCGGTGTTCGTGAGCAGGTGGCCGAATAACATCGAAGCACCGTTGAGAGAATCATTTTCCGTCGCGACAATATACGGCGCGCGGATGCCGTTCCAATCGAACGATGTGTTGAGAATTGCTTCGAGAAAATCTCCGTTGGGCTGGTAATCCGTCCATTGGCGCTGGCCTTGAAAACCGGACGCGATGGCGTTGTGGCCCTGCGCTTCCTCGCCAAAACCCATTTCGGCGAGCTTCGGATTTCCGACCATCAAGTCGCGCGCGATGAGCGACATCTTGACGGATTTTTCCCATTCGCTGTCGAGTTGTGCGCACGGGCGAACTGTTTTCGGAGAATTGTAATCTTTACCTTCGAGACAATTTTCCTTCACCCACTTGAGTGCCTTCTTGTATTCAGCCTGATCGAAAATTCCTTTGTCCATGCGACGCAAAAATTCCGTCATGTCAATCGTGTCGACTCTCATGCCGAGATAATCCTCAAAAAATGGCTGATCCACAATCGAAGCGGCGATGCCCATCGAAACGCCGCCCATGCCGAGATACGATTTGCCGCGCATCAACGCGACGGCAAGACCGGCGCGGGCGAAGCGGAGAATTTTTTCCTGCACATCGGCGGGAATTGTTTTGTCGCCGCCGTCCTGAACGTCGCGTCCGTAAATGCTGAACGCGGGAATGCCCTTTTGCGAATGTCCGGCGAGAACCGCCGCGAGATAAACCGCGCCGGGACGCTCCGTGCCGTTGAAGCCCCAGACGGCTTTGGGAATCGTCGGGTTCATGTCCATCGTTTCGCTGCCGTAGCACCAGCACGGAGTGACGGTGAGCGAGACGCCGACATTTTCACGCGCAAATTTTTCCGCGCAGGCCGAAGCTTCCGCGACGCCGCCTATGCACGAATCCGCGATGACGCACTCGACGCGCTTGCCGTTCGGATAACGCAAACTGGAAGAAATCAATTTCGCGGCGGACTTCGCCATGTCCATCGTCTGTTTTTCAAGTGACTCGCGCACGCCGCCGAGCCGGCCGTCAATGGTGGGGCGGATGCCGATTTTGGGAAGTGAACCGTTAAAGACAGTCAGTGAATTTTTCATGTCGCGTTAGCCTTCAGTTTTGCAAACCGGACTTGCGCCGTCACTGATTTTTTTTGATCCAAAATCCGGCACTCGCCAAACGCGGCGCGGTTCTGCTATTTTGCCCGCGCTGATGATCACTTTCGCCAATAAGCGCGTCGTTCATGTCCTCACGGAACTGGGGCAGATTGCTTTGCTCACCAAGGAAGTCATCGCGTCGGCGATCACGTTCAAGGTCGCGTGGCGGGATTTGCTTTACCAGATTTATTTCATCGGCATCAAATCGCAATCAGTCGTGCTGGTCACCGGCGCGTTCACAGGAATGGTTTTGAGCGCGCAAACTTATTTCCAATTCCACAAGGTCAAGATGGACACGGCGTCGCTGGCGGTCGTGAGCGTTTCCATGTGCAGCGAACTTGGACCGGTGCTGACGGCGCTCATGGTGGCCGGGCGCGTGGGCGCGGCCATCGCGGCGGAACTCGGCACGATGCGCGTGACGGAACAGATTGACGCGCTGCGGACTTTGGCGACGCATCCGATAGATTATCTTGTCGTCCCGCGAATGCTGGCGGCGCAAATCGCCCTGCCCTTGCTGACAGTGGAATCCATCGTCGTCGGCATCGGTTCCGGTTATCTGGTCTGTGTGCATCTGCTTGGCATCGAGCCGACTTATCTGTGGCAAAATATGCTGCATTTTTCGCATGACGTGGATTTGGTGATCGGCTTGGTGAAGGCATTTATCTTCGGCGGGATCATCGCGCTGATCAGTTGCTACAAAGGTTTGACGTGCGGCGTCGGCGCGGAAGGCGTCGGCCAGGCGACCACGGAAGCCGTCGTGTATTCGTCCATCACCATTTTGATCAGCAACTTTTTCCTCACCCTGGTCATGGGCAAAATGGTGGGGCAGCTATGATCGAAGTCCGCAACCTGCAAAAAAGTTTTGGTGCGCAGAAAATTCTCGACGACGTGAGCTTTCAGATTGAGCATGGCGAATCGGTCGTCATCATCGGGCGTAGCGGCGGCGGGAAAAGTGTTTTGCTCAAACATATCATCGGCCTATTGCAGCCGGATTCGGGCGACGTGCTGGTTGACGGCGAAAACATCGTGGCGATGAACGAACGCCAGTTGCTGCGCGTGCGCCGGAAATTCGGCATGGTGTTTCAGGGCGCGGCACTGTTTGATTCCATGACCGTCGCGGAAAATGTGGCGTTCGGCCTGCGCCGGCATGACCATTTTACCGAGGCGGAAATCACCAAGCGCGTGGCGCAGGTGCTGGACATTGTGGATTTGCCCGGCACGGAAGACAAAAATCCCGCCGAGCTGTCCGGCGGCATGAGAAAGCGCGTCGGACTCGCGCGCGCCATCATTTACGAACCGCAGATTGTCCTCTATGATGAGCCGACGACCGGCCTTGATCCGATTGTGTCCGACAGCATTGACAAATTAATGATCCGAGTGCGCGACCACCTGAAAGTGACGAGCATCGTCGTCACACACGATATGCGCAGCGCGCGGCGCGTGGGCAACCATGTGCTGATGCTGCACGACAAAAAAATTTATGCGAACTGCACGCCGGAATCGCTGTTCGCATCCCAAGACCCGATCGTGCGGCAATTTGTTGACGGCGTGGCGGACGCAAAGGAAAATCTGTTTTAACAAGAAACGAATTTCCGGTCGTGGTGTCGCGGATTGTTGGTGAAACTGTTAATTCCGTTCGCGGTCAATCGCCTTGATTATGCTGGTTGTGTCAAAGTAGGGTAAAAATATCTCGCAAACATTCTTTCCAATGTGAATGCTTTCTTCATCCCATTGCTGGTTATCTGGGTCATAGAACATTGCCCTTGAAAGTTTTTGATTGTGGTTTTTTGCATCCACCCAGCGATAGCCCCATTGCTCCATATATTCGCGCATTCTCCCGCGCCTCTCCACTGTTTTACAGGCAATTGCGCGCCTGTCCCGAATCAGAAAATCAACTCGGATTATTTGTTCCACTTCTCCGGCGATGGATGCTTGGTCGAGTTCCAGGAAATCATATTTTTGCTCCACCAAAAGCCCGCGAACAGCGTTATAGACGTGTTGCACTCTTGGAACGGCCAGTTCGTGCCGGTAAATCAAATGCGCGATGCTGACAAGTGCTTCCCCAAACAAGTGAATATCAATTCCGTCCAGCGGCAGTCGTATGGCCTTTTGCAATTCGAGGCCGTTTTGCAATATCTCGAAGATTTTCAGCTTGTCTTGCAAAATTTCTTCGTTTTTTTGCAGCTTCAAATCAATTCCAGAACATTCAAGCCGCGCCACAGTCTGCCCTAAATCAGTCAGAATCGCTTGTGACGGGGATATTGATTTAATGGCAAGCGTAACCTGAATGCCGTCAGGGTATAAAAGCGGCAGCGCAAGCAGCAGCCCTTCTTTGGTTTGTTCGACGCGAAGTTGCTCCGTCCAAAACCGTGCCAGCGTCTCCTGACACGCTAAAGGATTTAAGAGGTCAGCAGTTGTCGTGTTCAAAATAATGTTTCTCCCTTTTGATAATCTATGTTCCACCGCTTTGCAACTTTTCCGCAAAAATCTTCAAAGTCGCTTATTGTGCCGATGTCCAATGGCTCATGCCTGTCCTCTCCCGTATTTGGATCAAGCACGTTCTCATGCCAGCCTTTTGGAATGTGAGTCTTGAAAAACTTTTTTCGTTCTATGGGACAATAATCAACTCCGCGAATACGCTGGGAGTCAATCAAAAGCGAGGCGTGATAAGAGGTGACAACATTAACTTGGCTGGCCTTCAAAACCCATTCAATAATCACCGCCCGGCTGTTTTCCAATTCCAACGTGACGCGAGCTTCTTTTCCGACATTTTTTTGTTCAAATGATTTAATGTCCCGAAGAACGAATTTGCCAAGCGGAATTGTTTTTCGCTCTTGCACGAAGCCGTGAAGGATTGGGCTTGAATAACGGAATGACGACATTCGTGCTGGTTAAAACATATCAGGGGGAAATATGCAAACCGATTATTCACACGCACGACCACAAATTTACTTTTTAAGTCAAAAGTCTATCCGAAAGCATCATTTTTCTTCTTTTTTATCTCATTTATTGTTACATACTTACAGCAGATGAGATAAGTTTTCTACGTTATTTGTTTGCTATTTTCTACGAACGTGACAAAATTTCAACACAATGAAAACAGCAAACGAAATCAGCGAATCAAAAGTAGAAGCGAGCTATCCGATTTACGACTTGGCGGAAGCGGTGAAAATCGCGGAGGCCGTGCGTGACTTGGGCGGCAGCAATTCACCAGTTGCCAGAAGCCTGTTGGCGCAGCACCTCTCATATGCCGAAAACGGCCCAAGTTTCTTTCAAAGGGTTACGGCAACAAAAGCCTTTGGGCTGGTGGATGGGCGCGGGTCATATTCCCTAACCGATTTGGCGAAGCAGTATTTCTATCCGACGGTTGAAAACGGTAAAGAGGCCGCAGCAGTAAAAGCCCTTACCACGCCGAAAGCATTTTCAATTTTGGTTCAAAAATTTGATGGCGGGAAACTTCCGTCTATTGAAATGATTGGAAACATCATTCGTGCGGAAGCTGATATTCCAGTCAGTAAAAAAAATACCGTCGCAGGCATTTTCCTACGCAGCGTTCAATTTATTGGCGCTCTTGATTCAGGGGGGTTCTTGCGTTGCAAAGCACTTATTGCAGCAGGAAAAAAAGCCTTGGACGGGATTGACAGCGGAAAAGTTCCAAAAGAATTTAATCTTGACCAGCACCCAGATAATCCAAAGTCAAACGACCACGATAGAAAATCTGAAAATGACAAAGAGGAATCGGGCTATCACACTTACATTTTGCCCATTTCAAACGGACGAAAGATAACAGTCAAAGCTCCGCTCGACGTGACGAAACATGAAATTGAACGTCTTAAAAAGTGGGCAGAGTTCACGCTATTTCTTGATTGGAAAGAAAATGAAAATCAAAAATGAAAAATTTCGGGCGAGCATCGGAAATCGTTCGGCTCATTTGCCAAACGCTTGCGGGGGCAATTACGATGCCCGCCCCACTAAAATTTCGGGAACGGGCGGTGTGACCCCCTCACAAGGTAGTCGCATCATAAGCGGCAGAACCACCGCCCTAATCCCAAAAAATAACTGAAATCAAGCCCCGCCAGTGTATCACCACTGACAGGGCGCAACCAAACGCAGGGTTAAGCTGCAAAAGGTCGCATATCTTGTCAGATACGACTTCACGTTAGCTTTCCCTGCCTAGAAAGGCAAGTTGAAATGTCATTGCTGCTCCGGCGAAGCCAAGAAATTTGGCCGCTTCAAAAACATTAACGGAATCGTGCAACGCTACCGCTGCGTGCGCTGCGCTAAAACTTTCAGCGATTCACCGCTGGATGGAATACGCACAGAACACGATAAGGTGGTTCAAATCATCAAACTGCTTGTCGAGGGCGTCGGCGTGCGCGCAACCGCGCGCCTGACGGGTTGCCAGCACAAAACGGTTTTATCCGTGCTGGAAACAATCGGCCAAAAATGCGAGACACTACACGACAAACTTGTGCGTCACGTCACAACCGGCTCGCTTCAAATTGACGAACTTTGGGCGCGTGTGGGGATTTCACAACGCCGCACGACTGAATCAGATGTTGAACGCGGAGATCAATACACGTTCCTTGCCGTCACCGCCCGCGAGAAATTCATCGTGAGTCATTACACTGGCAAACGGAACTTGGAAAACACGGACACATTCATCGGTGACGTTGCCAAGCGAATTGATGGCCGCATTCAAATCACAACCGATTCATTCCGGCCTTATCCTTACATCGTGCGGAAACACCTGCTAGACCGTTTGGACTTTGCCACAATGCAGAAAATTTACGGCACTGGATTCAATAATCCCGCAGACCCAAACCGCAGGTATTCGCCCGGCGTTTGCAAAAGCGTAAAAATCAAAGTCCGCGCTGGTGCGCCACGGCCAGACAGAATTAACACCAGCTACGTTGAACGCACTAATCTCACCGTGCGGCATTTTAACAAGCGTTTCGCCCGCTTGGGCTTGGGCTATTCACGTAAGCTGGAAAATCACCGGCACGCAATCGCGCTGTTTGTGACGGCGTATAACTTTTGTAAGGTTCACACCACGCTCGGATGCACGCCAGCCGTGGGCTTGAAATTGGCTACCGAAACGTGGACAATTGAAAAGCTGATTGAAGAATTAACAACAAACTAGGACACCACGACCGAATTTCCTGGTCTGCCCAGTTGAGATTTGGACAATTTGAAACGCATATTTAACTTATGCAAACGGAATTGCCCCTTCGCTACATAAAGTCAAGTTTGACTGTTTAACGGCATTTGAGGATGATTTGACGGTATACCAGAATTTTTTCTCGCCATCCAATTAGACGCACAAAAACTACATAAACCCAGTCCAGTTTTAACTGGGCAGACCGATCGTGTTTTTCGCATTGATGACGTAAAATCCCCATGCTTGCCCTGCGGCGGCGGGTCGCTTAATTTTTCCGCGCTTTGAAAAAAAATGGCCGCCCGGAAATCCCGCGCAAAACGATTTATCGCCTCTCGATTTATCTGCGCTGCCTCGCGCGCCTGCACGAGAACGGCATCGGCACGGTTTCCAGCGAGGCACTCGCGAAGGCCGCCGGCGTCAAGTCCACGCAACTTCGCAAAGACCTGGCGTATTTCGGCACATTCGGCACGCGCGGGCTGGGCTATGAGGTCACGGAACTTTTCAAAAAAATCGCGGATGAACTCGGCACGTCGCGTTTGCAGCCTGTCATTCTGGCCGGCGTTGGCAACCTTGGCCTCGCGCTGCTCTCGTATCGCGGTTTTGAAAAAGAAGGCTTTGAGATCATCGCCGCGTTCGACGCGGAGCCAAAACGCAAGCGCGACAAGGAAATCAAGCAGCCGATTTACGCGATGGAAACACTGCCGGAGTTTGTCGAAAAGCACGGCGTCAAGATGGCCATCGTCACCGTGCCCGTGGCCGCCGTCCAGGAAGTGACGAACGTGCTGGTGCAAAGCGGGATCACGGGCATCCTGAATTTTGCGCCCATCGTGCTTGCCGTGCCGGAGGACGTGATGGTCAATAACGTCAATCTTGCCATCGAACTGGAAAACTTGAGCTACTTCATCCGCGAGTGAAAGCACGGTTTTTATTTTGCGCGCGTTGATTTTTTATCTGCCGCCGCATGCGATTGCCAGAAAGCCAGAAGTTCTTTCCACCAGTCCGAAGTTTCAGCGGTCGTGCTGCTGTGGCGTGCGCCGGGAATGATCTGGAGAATTTTCGGACCTTTGTAGCTGTCATAAAGCCGCTCGCCCAGTTTCGGCGGGATGATTTCGTCCGAACCGGCGACGATGACTTTCACCGGGCCGTGATAATCCTTCAGCCATGCCGCCGGATCAAACCGATCCCACAATAAAAAATACGCCGGCAGAAAGGGAACGTGATTAGCCGCCACCGACGCCAGCTTGTCATAAGGCACAAACAACGCCAGGCCGGCCACGCGCGCAGGATATTTTTGCGCCAGATGCGCGGCCACGCCGGTTCCCAACGATTCGCTTATGACATATGCCGGGAAATTTGTTGGTAGATTTTCAAAGTCTTCATCCGCCGCCGACAAAAGACTGCTTTCATCCGGCGAGCCTTCACGCGCGCCATAACCCGGATATTCCAGGATATAAACGTCCAATGAAGCGGCGTCGTGGATTGGTTTTGCCATGTATGCGCGGTCGAGCGCCCAGCCTCCATTTCCGTGAACAATCAGGATACTGCCGGTCGGTGTGGAACTCGCGGGCAATTTCCATCCGATAAGTTGACCCGCTCCATTTCGCCACGGAGTAAATCCAACTTTTGCCGCTGCATCTTCGGCAAAGTCCAGCGTCACTTTTGTTGGAACATAGATCAAATAACGCTGCGACAGCGTGAACAAAATCAACATCGCGGCATAACCAATCACCAGCGTCCACAAGGTGAGCTTGGCCCACCTGCACCATGGTAATTTTAATCCTGTCGGAAGCTCTTCGTTGGACACAAGGTTACTCTTTCTTCGCCATTTTCAATTCGATGTGCAAATCACGGAGTTGTTTCGGCTCGACGGTGCTGGGCGAATCCGTCATCAAGTCCGTGCCTTTCGCCGTTTTCGGAAATGCAATCACGTCGCGGATGCTCGGCGTGCCGCAGAGAATCGCGATGAGCCGGTCGAAACCGAGCGCGATACCGCCGTGCGGCGGCGCGCCGTATCGGAACGCTTCGAGCATGTAACCAAACCGCGCCTTGACCATGTCCGTCGGAATCGCGAGCAGTTCCTCGAAAATTGTTTTCTGGACGTCCGGCTGGTGAATTCGGATCGAGCCGCCGCCAAGTTCCACGCCGTTGACGACAACGTCGTAATGCTGGCCGCGAACTTTTTTCGGATCGGTCTTGAGCAGCGGAATATCTTCAGTGACCGGCGCCGTGAACGGATGATGGCTGGAATACCAGCGGTTCTGCTCGCGGTCAAAGCCGAGCAGCGGAAATTCGATGACCCAGAGAAAATTAAATTGATGTGGATCAATCACGAGCTTGCCTTGCGTCTTCAAAACGTCGGCGCAATACAGGCGGATTTTGCCGAGAATTTCGCACGCGGTCAGCCATTGATCGGCGGCGAACAGAATCAAATCGCCTTCTTCGATCTTTAGTTTGGATGTGAGCGCGGCTTTTTCCGCGTCGTTGAAAAATTTCACGATGGGCGATTTCCATTCGCCATTTTCAACTTTGATAAATGCGAGACCTTTCGCCCCAAAACTTTTCGCGTATTCAGTCATCGTCTCGATCTGTCCCTGCGTCGCGCCCGCCATGCCTTTTGCGTTGAGAGCTTTTACAACTCCGCCATTCGCAATCGCGCCGGAAAAAACTTTGAACGTGCTCGCCTTGAATTCTTCCGTGAAGTCCGCGAGTTCCATGCTGAAGCGCGTGTCCGGTTTATCAATACCAAAACGATTCAACGCTTCTTCAAACGAAATTCTTTTGAAAGGCGTCGGCACGTCAATGTTCAGCGCGATTTTCCAAACTTTTTTCAACAAGCCTTCGATGAGCGCGTAAATATCCTCGCGGTCAATGAAACTCATTTCAATATCCACCTGCGTAAATTCCGGCTGGCGGTCGGCGCGCAAATCCTCGTCGCGATAGCAGCGCGCGAGCTGAAAATACTTTTCCACGCCGGCGACCATGAGAATCTGTTTGAACTGCTGTGGCGATTGCGGCAGCGCGTAAAAAGTTCCCGGCTCGCGGCGGTTCGGCACGAGAAATTCGCGCGCGCCTTCGGGCGTGGATTTGAACAGCGTCGGCGTTTCGACTTCGAGAAAACCCTGCTCGTCCATGAAACTGCGCGTGGCGATGGCGACTTTGCTGCGCACTTTCAGGTTGCGCGCCATTTCCGGCCGGCGCAGATCAAGGTAGCGATATTTCAGGCGCAATTCCTCGTTCACCTTGTTCGCGATTTCGGGATCATCAACTGGAAACGGCAAAACTTCCGCCATGTTCAAAACTTCCAGCGCGGTCACGCCGACTTCGATTTCGCCAGTGGGAATTTTTGAATTATTTGTGCCCGACGGACGTTGACGGACTTTGCCGGTGATGCTGACAACGCATTCGCTGCGCAGCGCGGCGGCTTGCGCGAAAAGTTCCGGCGTCAAATCGGACGGATCGAAAACCGTCTGCGTGCGGCCTTCGCGATCACGGACATCAATAAAAATCAAACCGCCCAAATCGCGGCGCGAATGAACCCAGCCAGACAGCGCGACGGTTTGCCCGATGTGTGCCGGGCGCAGTTCGTTGCAATGATGCGTGCGTTTCATGTAAAAATTGGCAGGGGTCGCGTTGCTGCGCAGCCCTACCAGTTAAAATTGAGCGCGCATTTTGGCTGGAATCCGTCCGCTTTTCAAAGAGTATTTTGGCCGCCGCAAATTCACGTCTCGCCACGCACACCAGTCTGGATTAACCTTGGCGCATGATGGAGTTGCCCAAGCCGGATATTATTTTCACCCACGAAAGCGATCTCGACGGTTTGGTCGCCGGGCTGATGCTGCAAAAGCTCGCGAAAAAACTTCACAACCGCGACGTGCCGCTCGAAGCGTATCACTATAATTACTGGAAACAACGCGAGCTGCGCGAGAAAGCCGCGTGGGTAACCGATTTCACTTATGAACCGCGACTCGACAAGGAGCAATGGGTCATCATTGACCATCACGTCACCGACTCCGTGCCGAAAAGCGCGCATCTCATCCACGATGTGACCAAATCCGCAGGGCTGCTTTGCTACGAACTTTGCAAACGCAATGGTCTCGATTCGCCCGCACTCGCGCGACTCGCGCATCTAAACAACGTCGCCGATTTATTTCTGGAGGACGACCCGGATTTTATTCTGGCCGGCGATTATGCGAACCTCGTCAAAATTTACCAGTTCTGGAATTTGCACGCGCTCATTGACGGCGACATCGAGAAATTACTCGATCATCCGTTACTCGAAGTCATGGCCGTGAAACGCCGCGTCGAAGACCCGCTCGGTTTCGAGTGGAGCAAGAATCACGTCACCGAGATCAGCGCCGCCGTCGGTTATGTGGACACCGTCGTCGGCAACAACAATCTCATCGTGCATCAACTGCTCGAACGGTCGGCGGTGAAATTTCCCGTGCTGGTCACGCTGTTCAAGCGCGCGAACAACATCGTCATCGCCAGCTTCCGCAGCCGCAACGGCGAGGCGCTCAAGGTGGCGGAGAAATTCCAAGGCGGCGGCCACGCGAACGCCTCCGGCGCGATGTTCCCAAAATCCATCCGCAACATTCCCGAAGCCGTCGAATACCTGCGCCAGATTTTGAACCCGAAACGCGGCGCGCCCTTGAACAATCTGGAAAGCCTGTTCGCGGGGATTGAGGCGGAGCAACGGAAGTAGTGATTCATGGAATCGTTAAATTGTTGAATCGGTTCCCATGCAACAAATGCTCATTACCAACGCCATTTTTGCTCTTGCCTTTAGGGTCAAACGGATTTTAATAGCTCGGCAAATATGCAGCCAAATAATTGTTAGGCAAAAACTATGTCTTACCCACCAGATGCAAAGTTTGATAAGCTTCATCGCCGCATAAAGAACGGCGATTTATTGGAGTTGCATCGTGAAGTTGATGGTGGACTTGACCCAAATTTGCAGAATCGCTTCGGCTGGACTTTGTTGATGCTCGCGGCACTTGAAGGAAACACAAAGATTGGCACATTCTTGATCGACCGTGGCGCGAGTGTTACGATGCTGAACAATTTTGGTGACAGTGCGCTTTCACTTGCGGCACATGAGGGTCATATTCCATTCCTGAAATTGCTTAAATCACATGGAGCTTCGGGAGATATTCGCCCGCATGGCCACGATTTAGAAAGTTGGCTTAGGAGTGCTTCAGGCCTTCCAAAGGATAAAATCGATGCCATTATGGAAATTGTATGAGCGACATTTCCAACCAGTTGCCGCAGCCAACCATTGTTGGCGCTGGCCGTTCCATTAGCCGTTGGTTTTTCTTTTCCTGAAAGCATTTCGCGGTTAGCATCGCCGCCGCTTATGCCTGATTCATCCACCCGCGCCGACGGCCGTTCGGCCAGCCAGCTTCGCCCGCTGCGTTTTCAAAACGGCATCGCGCCCTACGCCACAGGTTCCACGCTCATTGAATGGGGCAACACGCGCGTCATCTGCGGCGTGACCGTTGAGGAAAATGTTCCGCGCTGGATGAAGGAGCAAAAAGTTTCCGGCGGCTGGCTCACGGCGGAATATTCCATGCTCCCCTACTCAACTTTGGAACGCAAACCGCGCGACATCTCCAAAGGCAAACTGGATGGACGCTCGTCGGAAATCCAGCGGCTGATTGGTCGCTCGATTCGCGCCGCGATTGATCTGGAAAAAGTCGGCGCGCGGACGATTTGCGTGGACTGCGACGTTTTGCAGGCCGACGGCGGAACGCGCACCGCCGCCATCACCGGCGCATTCGTCGCACTTTCGCTCGCGATAAAAAAATTGATTGCCGAGAAAAAGATTTCAGAAAATCCGATTTTGAAATCCGTCGCCGCCGTCAGCGTCGGCATTGTGAACGGCCAACCGCTGCTTGATTTGAATTACGTTGAAGACGTCGCCGCGAGCGTGGACATGAACCTCGTGATGAATTCAGCCGGTGAATTCATCGAACTTCAAGGCAGCGGTGAAGAAGCGACGTTCACCGAATCGCAGCTCGCCGATTTGCTCGCGCTCGGCAAAACAGGAATTTCCCAACTGCTCATCGCGCAAGAAGAAGCCCTCGCTTAATTTACAAATGCCAACTGCAAATCCCACGCGCCTGCTGCTTGTCCGCCACGCCGAAGTCGAAGTGCGCTATCACAAAATTTTCGGCGGCACGATTGACATGAACATTTCGCCGCGCGGCCACGAACAGGCCGCGATGCTGGCGAAATTTTTGCATGGCAAAAAAATAGACGCCATTTACGCCAGCCCGATGAAGCGCGTGCAACAAACGCTCGCGCCGTTTTTGAACAACGGTGCGCCGCCGCAAAAAATCATCCGGGATTTGCGCGAAGTGGATTTTGGCAAATGGACAGGTTTGAATTGGGAACAGGTTTGCGAGAAATTCAACCTGCTCACGCACGAATGGCTCGAACACATCGAGCGCGGCGTCGCGCCGAACGGCGAGAGCGGCCCGCAATTCCGTGCGCGCGTCGAGCCGAGCCTGCGCGAAATCATAAAAAACCATCCGGGCGAAATGACCTGTGTTTTTTGTCATGGCGGCGTGATTCGCATGATTCTGACAATCCTTCTGGAAATTCCACTACCAAAAACAAATATGTTTGAGGTCGAATATGCCAGCGTGACACAAATTGCCTTGCATCCGAACCACGCTGAAATTGAATTGCTCAACTTCACGCCGTGGCGTGATTTGGCTTGAGTTTGGTGGGGCGAACGTCCTCGCGAGCCGGTTGGCCATGTTCAAGCGGCTCGCGAGGACGCTCGCCCCACCAATTCAAAGAAAAGAAATCAATGAAACCTCTCTGGCAAATTTCCATCGTCACGACGCTCGAAGCCGAGGATGCCGTCGCGGAATTGCTCGGAACGGTTTTTAATTGCAACTCATCTGCTTATTTTGACGCGGAAACGCAAACAAGTATCGTTTCTGTTTATTTTTTCGAGAAAAGATTTTTGTCGCGCGAAGTCCGCGAAGAAGTTTCGGCTGGATTGCGGCAAATCAAAAGTTGCGGGCTAAAAATCGCTGCGGGCAAAATCAAAATTAAGAAAGTCAGGCGCGAAGATTGGGCGGAATCGTGGAAACGACATTTCAAGCCGATTGAAATCGGCGCTTCATTGCTCGTCAAACCGAGTTGGAGCAAAAAGCGTCCGCGAAAAAATCAGGCCTTTGTGATTCTTGATCCCGGTTTGAGTTTCGGCACGGGACAGCACGCGACAACTTCATTTTGCCTGCATCAGATTGTAGCGGCGGCCGGCAGACCGCCGCAAATCCTAGAAAAATTAAAAAATGCGGCTCTCTGCCGAGAAGCCGCTACCGCCAAATCATTTTTGGACATCGGCACGGGTTCTGGAATTCTGGCGATTGCGGCGGCGAAACTCGGTTACAAACCGGTGCGTGCCTTTGATTTTGATCCCGAAGCTATCCGAGTGGCGTGCGCGAACGCGCGTGTGAATAAAGTGGGACGTAAATTAAAAATTACGTGCGATGACATGACAAAATTGCCGCTTCATACAAAACAGAAATATGATTTGGTCTGCGCAAACCTGATTTCCAACCTACTCACTGCGGAACGCCGACGGATTGTGGCGCAATTGAATCGCTGCGGGATTCTGGTGCTCGCGGGCATTTTGAAATCAGAATTCACGCAGGTGCAGACTGCATTTGAAGATTTAGGATTGGAATTGGTCGCCAGCAAGAGCGAAAAAGAGTGGCGTTCCGGTTCATTTTGTTTCTCGGCGAAGTGAAATTTTGCCCGTCATTACTGGATTAAATTCACATCCATTAGCATTTCAGTTATTTCCACTGTTACGTTTAAGAAAGATTTTTGAAAATTTTGAATGACAAACGCAGAGTTTGGTCTCATAAACGGAGCGTGTAGGGCAGTTGGCTGTCAGGCCAGCGACAAGGAAGGCTTGAGCCACTGCAAAGCTCCGTAACAAAAGGAAATGCGTTATGAAAAAAATGATGGAAGCCATCACCGAGGTCATCCGGGATCCCAGCCACCCGTTCCGCAAACTGGAACACCAACCAAAAAAATCGCTTAAGAACCGATACGAGCGCAGAAAAATCAAGGAGTATCTGCACCTGACCGACTGGACCGAAGAAGTCGCTTGAAAAATTTTCAACAACTTGAATGGAGCCGCGCGCGAGCGCGGCTTTTTCTTTGACGACGGAGTGTCTACTGGCAATCCGGGCAGATGCCGAAAAATTCAAGCTTGTGCGTCACGGCCTTGAAGCCGTTTTCCGTGGCAATGCGTTTCTCGACTTCGGTGGGAAAACATTCCTCGATCTCCACGACTTCCGAGCAGCGCGTGCAGACCAGATGGTGGTGGTGGCCGTCGTCGCCTTCGCCGACGAGTTCAAACCGCGCCGCGCCGTCGCCAAAATCAAACCGCTTCACCATCCCCATTTTTTCAAGCAGGTGCATCGAACGGTAAATCGTCGCAAGGTCACACTCGCCCTTGGGCAGCGCGGCGAGAACTTCCTTGTTCGTCAGCGGATGCGGGTGTTGCCGCAAAATTTCCAGGATCGCCGCGCGCGGGCCGGTGATTTTGTGCGATTGACCGCGCAAACGGTTCGTCAACGCGGATAATTCCTGTCGCGGATGCGAATGTTGTTTATGCGCGTGCGGTTTCATTACGATTCAAAAATCACACCAACAGTTTCCAAAAGCAAGTCCGCTGCAAATCAATTCAACAAAAAAGCCGCCCGACTGCGATGGCAGCGGACGGCTTGAAATCAACTTAAATTATTTCATCAGCAACATCTGGCGCGCGCGTTTGATGGCGTTCGTCAGGCGGCGCTGGTAATGCGCGGGCATACCGGTGTATTTACGCGGCAGGATGCGGCCCTGGTCGGTCACATATTGCTTGAGCAGGTTGGTGTTCTTGAAATCAAGGGCGTCCTCAGTGAAGTCAATCTTCGGCTTCGGGCGCGGCGTGCGGTTTTCCGTGGGGCGGCGTGAACCGCGCTTGTCTTTGTCGGTGTTCGTCTTGCGTGGCATAATTATTTGATCTCCTTGTGCAACGTGTGGCGGCGCAGGAACGGATTGAACTTCTTGAGCTCAAGTTTCTCCGGCTTCAGTTTTTTGTTGCGCGTGGTGGTGTAACGCGAAGGCGATTTGCCTTCCTTGCGCGCCTCGCTGCATTCGATGGTGATGATTTCGCGTGCCATAAATTATTCCTTTTCCTTGACGACTTTTTCCTCCGGCTGGTCGTCGTCGTCCGTTTCAACTTCCGTGACGCCTGCGGTGTCCACCGTGCCGAGCGTGCCGAGCCGGCGCTGGCGCAACGCACCGTCGCGTTCCAACTGCGCCTGCGCGTCCACCGTGAATCGAGTCCACGGAATCGCTTCGAGCCGCGCCTTGGGAATATTTTTGCCGGTCAATTCGCAGACGCCGTAAGTTTTTTTCTCGATGCGCTTCAGCGCTTCTTCAATCTCATAGACCGAATCCTGATCCGCCGAGAGCAGGCTCAACGCAAAATCGCGGTCAAAATTATCCGTGCCCGAATCCGCCATGTGCAGGCTGTAACCGGCCATCTCCTGGGCGGATTCCTTCGCCAGCCCGTTCATCTGCGCCAGCAATTGTTCGCGCAATTCCAGCAGGTTGTTGTAAAACTTCTGCCACTCGCCCTTGATTTTCTTCGCGTCAACCGCCGACGCGCCGGCTTTTGTCATGGGCCGGCCGAGGATGGACGCCGACGTGGCGGACGTCTGCGATTTGTTGCGTGGCGCGGACTTTTTGGTTTCTTTTTTCTTCGCTGTCACAAATTAAAATGATTAACGGCTTAAATTCAGGTTCGTCAAGAGCGCGGGAATGTATCAAATGAAAGCAAATGCGCCACACAAATTTTCAAAAATTTTTGGATGGCCGGCGATTCGGCCTTCCCAGCGCCGGAGGCGCGACAGACAATAGCCCACAGTTTCAACCGTGGGTAAAATTGCCGAACGATAAAAGCCCCGGCAGGGGCGAAAGAATTGGATTTTGACCGGCAATTTTCTGTCGCCCCTGACGGGGCTTGGTTACTTTGCGTTTCAAACCCCACGGTTGAAACCGTGGGCTATTTTCTTGCGCCGCTCTGCGGCTGAAAGCAAAATCAAATGGTTTGCGGGCAAAGGCCTCGTAAAAAATCATTTTCGATGGTAATGAAGCAATCCGCGCTTTAATTTTTCACCCCTTCTCAATGCATGCATACGCGTTGTGATTGTGGATGCTCTCGAAATTTTCCGCCTCGACTTTATACCAGCCCACGCGCTTATCCGCGTTCAGCCGCAGCGCCACGTTGCGCACCAGATCTTCCACGAACACCGGATTTTCATACGCGCGCTCCGTCACCGCTTTTTCGTCCTGCCGCTTGAGCAGCGCATAAAGTTCCGAACTCGCCGCGCCCTCGATCATCGCCACCACTTCCTCGATCCAGACCACGCGCGTCGAGCGCAGCGCCACCGTCACTTCGCCGCGCTGGTTGTGCGCGCCGTATTTGGCAATCGCCTTGGAACACGGGCAGAGCGTCGTCACGTTCGCCTTCACCGTCAGGACAAAATCAATTTCCGCGCCGCGCGCCGTCGCATCGAAACGTGCGACGTAATCCATTAAACTTTCCAGCCGCGACACCGGTGATTTCTTGGTCATGAAATACGGAAATTCAATTTCCAGATGCGAAGTCGCCGCGTTCAGTTTTTTCTGCAACGCGCGGAGGATTTCGTTCATGTTCTCGACATGAATCACATTGCCGTGCGCGTTCAACACCTCGACAAAACGGCTCATGTGCGTGCCTTTGAATTCCTTCGGCAAATCCACAAACATCCCAATCGTCGCCACCGTGTTTTGAATTGAACGCGCCTTGTCGCGCACTTGAATCGGAAAACGCAGCCCG
The DNA here is from genome assembly GCA_036268155.1 of Verrucomicrobiia bacterium. Taxonomy (GTDB): domain Bacteria; phylum Verrucomicrobiota; class Verrucomicrobiia; order Limisphaerales; family UBA11358; genus UBA11358. The sequence continues at coordinate 22,894 of DATAUQ010000119.1, forward strand.
CGCACGCCGACCTTGTCAATGCGCAGTTCGCGCGTATCGCGTTCGCTTTGCTTGTCGTGCAAATGCACGGCGGAATTTTTTCGGCTCGTCCGAGGCATGGTGGGAAAATAGCAGATTCGCGTTAAATGGCAAAAAGTTCTCTTGAAAAGCAAAGCGCGTCTGACAACTTCTTGCCACATGAAATTTCGGCTTTGCATTGCGCTTTTTGCTTTCGGATTGCTTTGCAATTCCTTCGCAGCCGAAACTTTCCGCGTCGCCACTTACAATGTTGAAAATTATCTGGATCAACCGACCGAATCGCGTCACTTCGTCAAATCCGCCGAGGCCAAAACAAAAGTCCGCGAAAGCATCGAGGCCATGAATCCCGACGTGATCGCGCTCGAAGAAATGGGCACGACCAATGCGCTTTTAGAATTGCGCGCATCGCTTAAAAATGACGGACAGGATTTTCCGTTTTGTGAACACGTTCAAGGCGCGGACACGAACATCCATGTCGCCGTGTTGAGCAAATTTCCCATCGTCGCGCGGCATCCGCATACGAACGACGAATTTCTTCTGGACGGGCGCAGGTTTCGCGTGGAACGGGGATTTGCGGAAGTGGAAATTCAGGCCGCGACGAATTTCACCTTCACGCTCATCGCCGCGCATTTGAAATCGCGCCGGCCCGTTCCCGACGCCGACGAAGCCGAAGAACGTCTCGCCGAGGCGAAAGTTTTGCGCGGCATCATTGACGAACATTTCAAAGCGAACCCGAACGCAAAATTGGTTGTCCTCGGCGATTTCAATGACACGAAAAATTCCGATTCGACGAAGGAAATCATCGGACGCGGGAAATTCAAACTCACCGACACGCGCCCGGCTGAACGCAACGGCGACGACGCGCCGAATTCAAATCCGAAATACGATCCACGCACAGTAACGTGGACGTATCATTACGGTCTCGACGACACTTACTCGCGCATTGATTACATTTTGTTGAGTCCCGCGATGGCGCGCGACTGGGTGAAGACCGGGACTTACATTCCCACGATTCCGAACTGGGGCAACGGTTCCGACCACCGGCCAATCGTCACGACGTTTGAGGAAAAATAAATAACGTGCTTACATTTAAAAATTTCAAGCCGCTTGAAACAAATTTTTGAAAAACGTTTTACGCGCGCCGCGTTGCCATTGACTAGAAAACCATTGTCCTAATTTCTTTATTTGCCGCCAATGTTCATCTCGCTCTTGTCCAGTCGCGGGCTTATTTGAATGATAAAGTCTGCGCCAAGCCAACAAAATATCGAGAGCATTTTTATGAATTTCATCCAAATAAGCAGCAACATCATTGTCGCCGCCAAAAATGAAAACAAACTCATCTTTTTTTCTCCTCAAAGTATATTCAAGCGATCTGAATTGTTGATGGGAGTTTGGTTCGTCCAAAATATGAGTGCCCATCTGTAATAAATCTTTCAATGAACTATAAGCGGCCAATTGTTTCTCGGAAATCTCGCCGCTTGGTTTAGAACGCCAAGATTTTAGCCGTTTCGTGAAAAGTCCAAGCAGTTTTGCCAACAACACCGATTCTATTTCAGGTTGCTCAAAGAATTTTTTGATTTGCGTTATCATAAATTATTTTGCATTTGTGGGTTATTGTGCCGGCGATTCGTGCACAATTTGTTTCGGCTTCAATTTGAAATAATTGTCTGGGTCAATAAAAACGAAGTTGTCGTTGCTCAAGAAAACTTGAGCGGACTCAACATTTGCTGGAGTATCAACCAACCAATAATATTTTTCCATTTTATTTAGAACCATGCGCTGCGCGCTCGCAAAAATCGCGAGCGATTTGTCGCGTGGATAAGCAAAAGAAAATTTTCCATCAGCGTCAGTGAGCGTTTTTCGGCGATGGTTGGCGAGAAGCCCTCGAAATAATCTTCGGCTGTTGGAGAATTTTCTAATTTGCTTTTAGCAGTCGCCAAATTATTTGTCGCTGTTTGAAGTATTCTAGCATTTGCTTCTTTTGCAGAATTCTGAAAGCGCATCATTTTTTCCATTAAAGAATCGACATCAGACTGTATTTGAGCCATTTGTTTTTCTGCTTTTTCAAATTCTTCTGATGTTGCTGGTAATGAACGAAGCTTGTCATTCAAATCATTGTATTTTTGCAGCAAGCTTCCATTGTCACCCATCATTTTAACATAATCGTCGTTTGTTAAATAAGGTTTGTTAGCCAGAAATGACTCGTAGTTAATTTGGGCAGTCTCGGCTTCTTTCTCCGCAACTTCTACCGCACGTTTTCGATCTGTTATTTCTTTTTCGATAGTTGTCTGCTTCTTTTGCAAAAAGTCAGCAACTTGTGATTTTTCAACCAGCAGAATTTCAACGTCTCCAAGTTTAACATTGTCCGCACCTTGAGTGACAATGAACATTTGCCCTGAAAGCGTTGTTTCTTTTGGTTTGCAACCAACCAACGCGACAAGCGCAGTCAAAATTAAAATCGGAAAAAATTTTATTTTCACAACTTCTCCGGCTTCAGCATCAATTCCGCGATGCGTTGCAGCAGTCGCCCGGCGCCGCCGCCGTCGAGCACGCGATGGTCGAAACTCAAGGTGAGGTTCGCCTCGGTCACGGGCACGAACTGGCCTTTTGCCTCGTCCCAATGCGGCGCGCGCCGGCCCGCGCCCATGCCCAGCACGAGCGTCTGTTCCGGCAGCGGAATCGGCGTCGCCCAGATCAGGCCGAACGTGCCGTAGTTCGTCACCGTCGCGATCGAGCCGCCGGTCGCGTCCGCCGGCAGTTTGCGTTCGCGCGCCAGCTCGACGAGTTCGTTGTAGCGCTGCGTCAAATCTTTCAGCGATTTTTTATCGGCATCGCGGATGACGGGAACGAGCACGCCGTCCTCGGCTTCCACGGCGAAGCCCACGTCAATCGCCGACGGATGAACAATCTTGCTGCCGACGAGCCGGCCGGCCGGCGCGGAATTTTCCGCCAGCGCAATCGCCAGCGCGCGCAACGCGTAAAGCGCCGGGCCGGGTTTGGGATTCGATGACTTGCGGTGCGCGAGCAACGCATCGAGCGCCACGGGCAGACCGACCGTCGCGAGTGGACGCGTCCAGCTGCGGCGCATGGCATCGGCCACGGCCACGCGCATCGTTGAAGCGCCGCTCATCCGTTGCTTTTCAAGATGTGCGATGAATTTTTCGAAATCTTCAACGGTGACACGCCCCGCCGCGCCGCTGCCCGCGATGCCCGCAAGATCGGCGGCGTGCAAACCGAGTTCGTCCATGCGCGCCTTGAGCCGGGGTGAAAGATAACTCGCGCCTTTCGCGTTCGCGGGCACGGGTAATCCGCGCACGGTGGGTTGCACACGACCACTGCGGATGTTTGTTTCAGGTTTTGTAACCCGGTCGGTGTCGGAAGTTTTTGCCGGTGCAGGAGCATCCAAACCTAGACGCGCGGCTTCTTCTTTCGTGGCTTCAATTTGTCCAAGCACCGCGCCGACGGCGTAACTTTCATTCAACTGCACGATGAATTTTTCAATGCGCCCGCTGCACGGCGAGGTCACGGTCATCGTGGCCTTGTTGGTCTCGACTTCGATGAGGTCTTGGTCGGCCTTGACGTCATTGCCGGGCTGGACGAGAAAATTGATGATGGCGGCCTCGGCGATGGATTCGCCGAGCTGTGGCATGATGATGGGAATCTGTGGCATAATTTTAGCGCCTTAAAATTTTTCGGGCGGCGGCGGCGACGGCGCGAGCCGTCGGACGATGCGCCATCCAGAGGTTTGGATGATACGGCACGGGCGTGTCTTTGGCATTCAAGCGCTGCGGCGGCACGTCGAGCAGGCCAAAGCCTTCGCTCGCGACGCGAGCGATGACCTCCGCCGTCACGCCCCCCCACGGCCACGCTTCGCCGACACAGAGCAAACGTCCCGTGCGCGCGACGCTCGCGATGACGGTGTCAGTGTCCAGCGGTTTCACTGAACGCAAATCCACAACTTCAATCTCCCAGCCTTCAGCGGCAAGTTCCATCGCCGCTTCGAGCGCTTCGTGAACCATCGCGCTGTAAGCCACTACCGTGAGGTCGCGGCCTTCGCGCGCGATGCGGGCTTTGCCGATAGGCAGTGCTTCACTCGGCAATTTTTCCGCTTTGAGATGGTAATAAAGAAATTTGTGTTCGCAAAAAATCACCGGGTCGTCAATCGCCACGGCTTCGAGCAACATGCTGTAAGCGTCCTCGACGGTGGCGGGCGTCAGCACGACGAGACCGGGATAATGCGCGTAAATCGCCTCGATGGACTGGCTATGAAACGGTCCGCCGCCTTCGGTGCCGCCGAACGGCAGGCGCACGGTGATGGGACACGGAACATTCGTGCGCCAGAAAAGTGTCGCGGCCTGGTTCACAATCTGGTTGAAACCAACTATGGAAAAATCGGCAAACTGCATTTCAATGATCGGCCTCATCCCTTCAATCGCCGCGCCGACCGCCATGCCGACCATGGCGTCTTCGGAAATCGGCGAATCCAAAACGCGTCCGGGATATTCCTTGGCCAGATTTTTCGTGGCCTTGAACGCGCCGCCGAACGCGCCGACATCCTGCCCGTAAATGAATACGCGCGGGTCGTCGCGCAGCGCGTGGGCTTGCGCTTCGCGGATGGCTTCGAGGTAGGTGATGCTCACAAAAAAAAGGATGAAGGATGAAGGATGAAGGATGAAATAAATTCAGCGCAGGAACCGGCGGTCTTTTTTAATTCATCATTCATAATTCTTAATTCATCATTTTAATTTATTCTTCGTGCATTTCACTTAAATGTGCTGACGAAATCGCCAGCCATTTTTCATCGTAAGGATCAGGCGCAGGCTCCCGACGGACTTGCGCCACGGCTTCTTCGATTTCAATGACAATTTCGCTGCGCCACGTTGCGAGCGTTGCAGCGTCCGTCCATTTTTCTCGGAGTAAAAATTCTTCAGCGACTTTAAGACAGTCCCGACCGAGCGGGGAATTTTTTAGTTTCGGGTCGATGTAACTTTGTTTTGCTGACAAAATGTCGCCGTCTGCATCGTGTTCGCCGTGGCCGCAGAGCCGGAGCAATTTTGCGACGACGAGTTGCGGGCCTTCCCCTGCCCTTGCCTTGGCCACGGCATTGCCGACAGTTTTTAAGCACGCGGCCAAATCCGTTCCGTCAACCGAGGATGACTCGACACCGTAGCCAATGGCTTTGTCCGCAAGATCGTCGCAAACAAACTGGCGCGAAGTCGGCGTTGAGTAGGCGTATTGATTATCGGCCAGAACCATGACAAGCGGCAGTTTTTCCACGGCTGCTTGATTGAGCGCCTCGTGGAAGGCGCCGGTGGAAGTCGCGCCGTCGCCAAGGCACGTCGCGCCGACGGTGCCGGAAATTCCCTTCATGCGCCGCGCGAACAAGGCGCCATTGACGACGGAAATCATCGCTCCAAGATGGCTGATCATCGGGAAATAACCTTCGAGTGGCTTGCCGCGATGGACATTGCCGTCGCGTCCGCGCATCGGCCCTTGCGACGAACCAAGATAAGTTCTGACGGCGTCTAAAATTGTTTCACCAAACGCGAGGCGGCCAGCGGCGTCGCGGATGAGCGGCGCGAAGACGTCGGTTTTCTTGAGCGAAATTCCGACCGCCGCGCTCAAGGCTTCCTGGCCGCGTCCTAAAAAAACTCCGCCGTGGATTTTTCCGGCGCGGTAGAGCGCGGCGAATTTGTCATCCAAAACGCGCGCCCGCAGCATGAAGCGATACGCCGCGAGCGTTGTGTCGCGCGCAGTCAAGGTTTCACCCGCCGGTTTGGCGTCGAGCACCGTTTGCAGCATCGGGACATTTTATCGCCGAGACCGCGCGCCAGCAATGTTTGATTTTTACGAAAGAAAAAATACCGCATAAAAACGGATTGGCCTGCCACGAAAATTAGTGTTCAATGAAGGTTCATCCGGGCGACGGCGGAATAAAAAACGAAACATGAGCGAGTCATCCCAAATTTTACTGGTCGGCGGCGACCCGAAGACTTTGGACATCTTGGCGGCGGCGTTGCAGAATGACCACATCGCGCTGCGCTTTGCGCGCACGGTGGATGAGGCGCAGCAATTTTTTCACAGCCGTCCAGCCGATCTCGTGCTGGTGGATTTAGAGCCGTCGTCCGCCGAAGGTTTGGAACTGTTGCGCCAGTTCAAGGAACATCCCCCCAAACCGCTCACCCGCATCATCGCACTGACCGCAGCAAATGATACAGCAGGCAAACTCCGCGCTTATGAACTGGATGCGATTGATTGCATCGGCAAGCCGCTGGAACCGGAAATTTTTCGCGGCCGCCTCCTCGCCGCGTTGCAGGCCAGACGTCAACACGAGGAATTGATCTCTCACAATCGGGAATTGATGAAGGCGCGCACCGCCGCCGAGGCCGCTGCGCGCGCAAAATCCGATTTTCTGGCGGCGATGAGCCACGAAATCCGCACGCCAATGAACGGCGTCATCGCGATGGTCAGCCTGCTGCTCGAAACGCCGTTGAACACCGAGCAGCGCAGTTATCTCGACACGATCCACACGAGCAGCGAGTCGTTGCTGAACATCATCAACGACATTCTCGATTTTTCAAAAATCGAAGCGGGCAAGATGGATCTGGATTTACGCCCGTTCGACTTGTGCGCGTGCGTCGAGGAAACGCTCGACCTCCTTTCCGCCAAGGCCGCCGAAAAAAAACTCGACTTGGTTTACCAGATGGATGACGGCATTCCGGCGATTGTCAAAGGCGATTCGCTCCGGCTGCGCCAGGTGCTCGCCAATCTTTTCAGCAACGCGATCAAATTCACCGCTGAAGGCGATGTTTCCGTCCGGGTCAAAATGCTTTCCGCGCCGCCGCCGGTTGAAATCGAAGCTTATCCGCTGCACCTGCACTTTTCCATCCACGACACCGGCATTGGCATCACGCCCGACAAATTGTCACGCCTGTTCAAGCCGTTTGTGCAGGCCGACGCCTCAACAGCGCGTCATTATGGCGGAACCGGCCTGGGTCTTGCCATCAGCAAACGGCTGGTGGAAATGATGGGCGGAAAAATGTGGGCGGAAAGCATGCCGGGAAAAGGTTCGGCTTTTCATTTCACTGCGAATTTTCTGGCTGAACCGCAAGCCGCGCGGGAAATAAAACAGTCCAAACTTGCCGACTTGCGGATTTTGATTGTGGATGACAATGCAGCCAGTCGCCGCACTCTCGCCGAGCAAACTGCCCGGTGGGGCATGATTCCCGAAACTGCGGAAACTTCGCAATCCGCGCTGGAATTATTCCGGGGCGGCGAAAATTTTGATTTGGCGATCCTTGATTTGCAATTGCCGGACATGGACGGTCTCGCGCTCGCCGCCGAAATCCGCAAGTTGCCCGGTGCGGCGATGCTGCCGTTGGTTTTGCTCACGCCGCTGGGTGTTCGTGCCGACACACTGACCGACGCCCGGCTTGCCTTCGCGCATTGCGTGGCCAAACCCGTCCGGCCCGCTCAACTGTGTGCCGCGCTTGAGCTCGCGTTATTCAGCCCCAAAAAAATTGCCGTTCAAGCCGCATCTGCAAAACCAGGCCAACTACTCTCCGAGCGATTGCCCTTACGGATTCTTTTGGTTGACGATAATGAGATCAATCAAAAAGTCGCCGCGCGCATTTTAGGCCAGATTGGTTATCAACCCGACCTTGCGGAAAATGGACAGAAAGCGCTCTCCGCGCTGGACGGGAAAGTTTACGACCTCGTTTTCATGGATTTGATGATGCCGGAAATGGACGGACTCGAAGCCACCCGCAACATCCGCGAACGCCAGAAGAATTCCGCCGCCAATCCGAATTACAACGGGCGCATCATCATCGTCGCCATGACCGCGCACGCCATGCAGAGCGACCGCGAGAAATGCCTCGCCGCTGGCATGGACGATTATCTGTCCAAGCCGATTCGTCCCGGCGACATTCGCGGCATCATCGAAAAATGGGGGTTGCCGGGAAATCCGCTGGCTGAAATCAAAACCGCGTCCGCGCCAAAAATTGATATTTCCACCACAGAGCCGCCCATCGAAATGGATCGTTTGAATGATTTGACTGATAATAATATAGAGAGCTTGCGCGAACTCGCCGAAATGTATTTCAAACAGACCAAAGAGCAGTTCGCGCAAATCCAAGCCGCCCTGCGCGCGGGCAATGCTGACGAAGTCCGCCGCGTCGCGCACAGTTGCGCGGGCGCGAGCGCCACGCTGGGCATGATGCGGCTCGGACAATTGATGCGCGATATGGAAAAAGAAGGCGCAGCTGGCGCATTGACGAATGCCGCCAAAATTTGCGAAGATGCGGCGCGCGAATATTCGTCGGTCAAAAAATTTCTCGCCGCACAGCCGGGCTTGGCCGCGACTATGGCAATCATTTCCTAAAATGAAAAAAGTTCTGATCATCGAGGACGACCAGATTGTGTCGAACGTCTATCGCAACAAGCTTGCCGTAGAAGGTTACCGCGCCGAAACCGCGCCCGACGGCGAGACCGGCCTCAAGACCATGCGCATCTTCAAGCCCGACACCATCATCCTCGACCTGATGCTCCCGAAGATGTCCGGGCTGGATGTCATCAAGCAAATCCGTTCGGAGGAAGAATTTTCAAAAATTCCCATCATCGTTTTTTCCAACACCTACCTGACCAACATGATCCAAGAGGCGTGGAAGGCGGGCGCGACCAAATGTATTTCCAAGTCGAATTGCTCGCCCAAGGAAGTGCTTGACCTCGTGCGCCACACCATCGGCGACAGCGGCGCAGTTCCACAATCCAATCCGCCGGTCATCGGCACCCATGCGCCGTCCCAACCTGTCGCATTGAGCGCCGCCACTGATTCCGCGTTTCAGGCCGACCTGCGGAAGACTTTCATAGACAGCCTGCCGGCCACGCTCGCCATGTTGCGTTCCTCGCTTCAAAGCCTCATCAAGGCCGACAATGAAATGACACGGCTCAAGGAGATTTACGAACTTTACCGCCGCGTCCACGCCCTCGCCGGCAACGCCGGCATCGCCGGACTCGTCCAGATCGCGCACATGGCATCCGCCCTCGAAGCGCTGCTCAAGGAAATTTACGAAAAGCCGAAAAACATCAACACTTCCACCTTGCGAACCGTCGCGGCGGGCGTGGACTTTCTCGGTTTTCTGTTTGAGCGCGGCACGCTGCCCGAACGTCAGGAAGTTCCCGCCGCCAACATTCTCGTCGTGGACGACGAAGCCATTTCGCGCCGCGCCATCATTTACGCTCTCGAAAAAGCGCAGCTTCAGTCCGTCAACGTCGAAGCGCCGGAAACCGCCTATAAACTTCTCACTGAAAGTAATTTTGACCTCGTGTTTCTCGACGTGGATATGCCCGGCATGACGGGTTTTGAACTTTGCACCAAGCTGCGCGCCCTGCCGATGCACAAAAAAACTCCCGTCGTATTCGTCACCAGCTTGAGCGACTTCGACAACCGCACCAGTTCCACCATGGCCGGCGGCAACGACTTCATCGCCAAACCTTTTCTCTTCATCGAACTCACCGTCAAGGCCCTTATCCACATACTGCGCGGAAAATTGCAACCGTTGAAGTAACTGACATTCGCGCAACAAAGTTGGCTAACCTTTCCGATAAATCGGTTTTGACACAACCACGGCGGCGAAGCGTTTGCCGCGAATCTCTATTTCAATCTTTGTGTCGGGCTTCGCAAATTCCAGCGGCACATAACCTATGCCGATGCCAAGATTCAACGACGGGCTTTGCGTGCCGCTCGTGACCTCGCCAATTTTTTTGTCGCCGGAAAAAATTGCATAATGCGGGCGCGGCGGCGCGGATTTGTCGGTCATCTTAAACGCGACAAGTTTCTTTTTCACGCCGTTCGCTTTTTGTTCCGCCAGAACGGAACAACCGTTGAATTCGCCCTTATCGAGCGAGACAAAAAATCCGACGCCAGCTTCAATCGGCGTAGTTTCTTCGTCCAATTCGTGGCCGTAAAGCGGATAGCAAACTTCCGTGCGCAGCGTATCGCGCGCGCCGAGTCCGGCGGCCTTCAAACCGAATGGATGGCCGACGGATAAAAATTTATCCCACAAATGTTGGATGGATTCGTCGCTGCCGACAATCTCAAATCCGTCTTCGCCGGTGTAGCCGGTGCGCGAGACAAGGACGCTTTGATTTTCAAACTTGAACCCGCCAATTTCATTTTTCTTTAACTCCGTCACGCGCGCGACGCGCATGGCCGAGATGGATGCACTGGAAATGACATCATTGATGAAATCTTTCACTCGCGGACCTTGCACGGCGACGGCGGCGTAATTGTGCGAAGCGTCGGTCAAAATTAATTCGCTGCGCCGAAGAAATTTTTTTGCCTGCATCTGCATCCACGCGACATCGGCCTCGATTCGCGACGCGTTGATGACGAGAAAATAAACATCGCCGCAAAGTCGGTAGGCGTAGAGATCGTCAATCACGCCTCCGCGCTCGTTGCACATGAGCGTGTATTGGCCGAGGCCGGGCGTGAGTTTTTTGATGTCGTTCGTGAGAAGCTGGTTGAGAAATTCTGCCGCCGCCGCGCCGCTGACGGTGACTTCGCCCATGTGCGAAATGTCGAAAATCCCGGCGGCGTTGCGCACGGCGAGATGTTCCTCGGTGATGCTGGTGTATTGCACCGGCATTTCCCAGCCGCCGAAATCAATCAACTTCGCGCCAAGTTTTTGGTGCGCGAAAAAAAGTGCGGTGCGTTTTAACATGAAATTATTTTAGCCACGGATGAAACACGGATAAATCCATTTTTGATTTTTTCCACAATCAGTGTTTCATCCGTGTTCAATCCGTGGCTAATTTTCATCCCCACTTCTCCGTTTTCATCTGTTCCTTCGGCGCGCCGAGTTCGAATACAAGTGATTCGGCGAATTCCACCAGCAGGTTAGGGCCGCACGCGTAAAAAACCGTGTTCGCCAGATCCGTGACGTGCGATTTGACCCACGCGGAATCAATTCGTCCAGTGCGGCCAGTCCAATTGTCCTCCGGCGTCGCGCGCGTGCAGGTGACGAGGAATTTGAAATTCGGATTTTCCTTTTCCAGTTCGCGGAATTCGGCAATGAAAATAATATCCTTCGGCTGACGCACGGTATAAAGCACAGTAATTTTCGTTTCGAGTTTGCGCCGCGTGGCTTCGCGCGCGTAGGCGCGGAACGGCGTAACGCCCGAACCGCCGGCGATACAGATGAGATGTTTGTTCGGTTCGTAGACGGGCAGAAATTTTCCGACGGGCGGGATGACGAACAATTTATCTCCAACCTTCGCCCAATCCACAATGCGCGTGCCCATTTTGCCGTCGCGCTTGACGGTGACTTCGTAAAAGCCGCGATCCAGCGCACAGGACGAAAGCGAGTAGGCGCGTTTGTAGTTCGTCGTGTCCGGCCAATAAAGCGTGATGAACTGGCCGGTCTTGAAATCGGGATTGTGTCCGTCCGGCCATTTGAGGCGGATGGTTTTTGTGTCAGGCAACTCCATCGTCGCCGTTTCAACGGGCATTTCGAGAATTTCTTTGGCCATAAAATTTTTAGCGCGTGCAAAAGGTAACGAAATCTCTTAAGAAGGCAATTGTCCTTCAATTACATTTACGGCTTTGTCTCGAAGAATTTGCAGAACTTGGTCTAAATTTACATCGTTCGGAACGATGAATTCTTCGACAGGAGAATTTATCCGAAATTTGGATTTATCTTTTAGTTGAATTTCGACAACCGAAAACTTTTTTTCACTGGAATTATTATTACGAACCGTGCAGCTCTCAATTTCCTTGTAATTTGTCCTACAGCCAAGCCTTATTGCCACTCTGATTATACACAACTCGGTAAGGCGAACTTCTACACCGGGTGAAAACCAATTAGCTAATTTTTCAATAAAAGAATTTTTTGGCGAATTACCCGATTCAATCCATTTCATCAATATCTCACCAGTTGGAACTAACAAGCTCATATTTTAATTTTACTAAAAACTATTTTGAATTCAACCGCTCCAAAACTTCCTGCGCCAATAATTCATACGCCGCCGCGCCGGAACTGTATTTGTCGTAATGGATGATCGGCTGGCCGAAACTCGGCGCCTCGGCGAGCTTGGTGCTGCGCGGAATCATGGATTCAAAAACTTTCGCGCCGAGCAGGTTACGGACTTCGCCGACGACTTCGTTGGACAATTTCGTGCGGCCATCGAACATCGTCATCACGACGCCGAAAATCTCCAGGCGCGGATTGACGCCCGCGTCGCGGAGCTGGCCAAGCACACGGTTCATCATCGAGATGCCTTCGAGCGCGTAATACTCGCATTGCAGCGGCACGAGAATGCCGTCGCACGCGGCAAAAGCATTCAGCGTGGAAATGCCAAGTGACGGCGGGCAATCAATCAGGACGACATCGAATCGTCCGCTGTCCAAAATGGGTTTGAGCGATTGCGTGAGGCGCTGCAAATGATTTTCCATGCGCGCCATTTCCAGATCGGCGGCACATAAATCCACTTCGCTCGGAATGATTTCGAGCCGTTCGTAAGGCGTCGGTTTTATTTTTTCGAGGAGATTTCCTTCGCCGAGCAAAACGCGATAGGCGCTCGCGCCCTCGATTTTTTCCAGACCGACGCCGCTGGTCGCGTTGGCCTGCGGATCGAGATCAAAAAGCAGGGCGCGCTGGCCAAGCGCGGCGAGGCAGGCGGAAAGGTTGACGGCGGTGGTGGTTTTTCCCACGCCACCTTTTTGGTTGGCGACGGCGATGACTTTGGTTGGCACTCGGCTGATTAAATGAAAAACGCGGCGGCGTTTCAAGCGCGCACCGCGAATTTTAGAGCTGAAAAATTGGCGTCAGTTGCCGGAAGTCGTAAAACTGACCTGCTGGGCGAATGGATTTTGCTGGCCGAACAGTGACGCGACAGGCTGAAGGCTACTCACGGCATTGTTGCTGACAATCATTCCGATCGAATCGGTCGGCTGTGGCAATGCGGCTGGAGTCATGGCGGCAAATGAACCGGACGATTGCTCGGAATTTGACAAAAGCGGCTGAAGCGAGGAATCCGGGCGTTCGGCGAAGGCAATTCCAAAAACCAGCATCAAAAGCAACGCGGAAGCAAACGCGCCCGCAAACGCCGGCTTGAATTCAAAAGCTTGGAGGAATTTAACAAACCATGACGTTTTGGAAGAAGATTTTCTGGCTTCGCCCGCGCGGATGCGCGCGATGACCTGACCGGAGAAGCGGTTGAAATATCCCGGCGGCGGCGTCTCGTGCCGTTTGAGTTCCAGCAACCGGCGCAACGCGTCGAAATTGTTTTCGTTTTTGTTCATGTTGGTTTCAGATAATCAATTAACAACGACTGCATCTGCTGCCGCGCGTAAAACAACCGCGACCGCACCGTCCCGATGTTGCATTCCATCACTTCCGCGACTTCCTCGTGCGACAAACCCTGCACGTCATGCAACACCATGACCAGCCTATGTGGTTCAGACAGTTTGAGCAACGCCGCGTTCAATTTTTCCGACAATTCTTTCAAGCCCGCATCGCGGCGCGGGGTTTTGTCGGAAATCAGAGCCACCAAGTCTGGATTATTCTCCGTGTTGAAGTCCAGATCGTTCAGGCTCATGTGCGTGCGGTTCTTGCGCTGTTTCAGGAAATTGATGGTTTTATTGACCGCAATCCGGTAAAGCCAGGTGTAAAAACTGGAACCGCCTTTGAAGGATTTCAACGCTTGATAAGCCTTGATGAATGAATCCTGCGCGAGATCATTGGCGTCCTCGTGATTGGAGGTCATGTGATAAACCGTCGCGTAGATGCGCTGCTGATAGCGTTGGATGAGTTCGTCGTAAGCCGCCAAGTCGCCGCGCTGCGCCAAGTGCACCAAATCCATTTCCGCCGTCGGAGCGGCTGGTTCCGATTCCGTGCGTTCGGCTGATTCGGCCATAATCATGGTCACCCAATACAAACAGCCAATGCGCCAGTTTGTTGCGCGAGAAAATCGGCGAGGTTGAAAAGTCCCGCGCGACCGTCCGATTCCGGCAAAGTTTTTAACGCGCGACGGGACTGCTCCAAAAATTTCGCGATGACTTCCAGCGACGGTTCAAATGTCTCGTAACGCGCGAGCAATTCATGGACGGCAGAAAAATTCTGCGGCTGCCAGTTTTCAATCATCGTTTCCAATTGCGCGCGGTCACTTGCATTTGCGCGCTCCCATGCGAGCAACAGCGGCCACGTCAATTTGCCTTTCGCCAAATCCGTGCCGAGAGATTTTCCGGCTTCCGCCTCCGAGCCGAACAAATCCACGCAATCGTCATAAACCTGATACGCCGTGCCGAACGCCGCGCCGAATTCGCGCAACGCCGCGCGCTCTTCCGGTTTCGCTCCGCCAAGAAATGCCGCCAGATCGCAGGACAAAGTGAAAAGCTCCGCTGTTTTCATTTCAATGATGCGAAAATATTCGCGGCGCGAAATCGGAAAATTACGGCGA
>DATAUQ010000120.1:0-35986 GCA_036268155.1 Verrucomicrobiia bacterium
TTGGTTCGAGTGCCGCCGGTTCAGTTTCAATTTTCGTTTTCATGACGATTTGAATTATGAGCGTTGCAACAATTTTCCGAACACGCCTTTGATTCCCTGCGCGATGGACGATTTGCCTTCGCGCTTCCTGGTTTTGAGCGAACCGAATTTCGCGAGACCAATCGCCGTGACAAATTCCGGCTGATCGAGCGCGGATTTTAGTCCGCTGATGGAATTGGTTTGGCCGAGCGAGACCGGCATCTGCAAAACCGGCTCGGCGAGCTTCGCGATCTGCGGCGCGCGCGCGCAGCCGCCGCACAGAAAAACCCCGGCGCGCAGATAATCCACCAGTCCGGCCTGCTCCAAATCCGACGCGACAATCTGGAAAATTTCCTCGAGCCGCAGCGACATGATGCGTTGCAGATGCTCGACGTTGATGGTCTTGAGCGGCAGGCCGAGTTCATTCGAGATCGTGAGCGTGCGCCCTTTCATCGCCTCGTCCACGAGCGCGGAGCCGTGTTCCAATTTTAGTTTTTCCGCGCGGCTCAACGGCACTTTCAGGCCGTGGCCCAGATCGTTTGAGACGTGGTCGCCGCCGAGCGCGAGCGCGCCGGTATGCTTGATGACGCCGTCGGCATAAACGACGTAATCTGTCGTGCCACCGCCGATGTCAATGACCAGCGCGCCGAGTTCCTTCTGTTCGCTCGTCAGCAGCGCGAGCGACGACGCGAGGCCGTTGAAAACAATTTCCTCGACCTCAAGCTGCAAACCTTTCACGAGCCGGACGGAATTTTGCAGGCGGTTCGTGTTGCCGTGGACGACGTGCATATCCACTTCGAGCCGCGCGCCGAGCATCCCGACGGGATTTGTTATTCCATCATGGCCGTCCACGAGAAAATGCTGGCGGACGGCGTGAACCACCGTGTTCTCGGCAGGCAAATTTATTGCCTTCGCATTTTTGATCACGTCCTGGACATCGTCGTCGGAAATTTCGCGGTCGGCGGAAACGACCGGATGCACGCCACGATTGTTGAAGCCGCGCAAATGTCCGCCGGTCACGCCGAGATAAACGCTGCGAATCTCCACGTCGGCCATCTGCTCGGCCTCGACGACGGCGTTGCGCACGCATTCCTCGGCGAGCGCGGCGTCCACGATCTCGCCCTTGCGCATCCCGCGCGCGGGCGACTGGCCGAGGCCGACGATGTTCAACGTGCCATCGGCGTTTTGCTCGCCGACCACGGCGCAGATTTTTGAAGTGCCGATTTCGAGGCCGACAATGATGTTCGCGTCATCAAACATTTTTCCTCCGACTTTTTATGGGGTTGGAATTTTTGGGAACGACCGGCACGGAAACGATTTCCGCCCAGCGAACCGGGACATTGTTCGCCACCGCCAGATCGAGCGAGGCAATCATTTTATTTTGGCTCATTCCCAGATCGTAGATTTTCCGCCAGCGCCCCAATTGTTGCTCCAAATTTTCCAGACCGAAAGTAATTTCTCCGCCCTGCCCCGTCGTCGCCACGACCACGCCCGGCGACGAAACATCCACGCGCCGCAAATCCACCAGCCCCGCCATCGGCGAATGTTTGAACGTGCCGATCAATTTCAGCGCCGCCTGCGCCTGCGGCGACTCGACGCGATGTCCCGGCTGCAATTGATACACATTCAAGCCAGTGACCACCGGCAATTGCGCGCTCATCTGCGACAGCGGAATCACGCACTGGCGCGGGTCGAGCGGCTTCATGACGTAGCCGTCCATATCCAATTGCAGGATGGCTACGGCGATCCCGCCCGACGCGCCCACCATCGGCACGTTGACTTGCGCCACCGGCTCGCGTTCTGTCACGCGGACTTTCAACGTGCGCGGCAGCACGCGCTCCACGGAAACTTCGTCAATCATCGGGACCAGTTCGAGGTTGCGCTTCACCGACGCCAGATCGAGCGCGATGAGATTCGCGCCGAGCTTCACGTTCGTCCAGCGACGCAATTGTTCCGGCGCGATCACGCCGTCCGTCTGGACTTCGATACTCGCAATGGCGAACGTGGAATTTTCATAAACAAATTTATCCAGCGCCCACTCGCCCGTGCGCCAGAGCAGATAAAGTCCGAGCAACGTGCAGGCCGGAACCATGAGTAAAATCAACGCCAGCCGCGTGCGCGTCGCGCGGACCTGATCCGAGCGCACCTTCACGTCGAGCAGATGCCCGCGTCGCAACCGCCGGTTTTTTTGTTCGCGTCTAAACCACATTTGTCATCAACATATTCTGGCAACACAAATTTTTGCGGCGAATGCCGTGTTGTCGCCCATTTTTTCGTCCATCTTGTCCACAATTTTCCTTTTCAAAGCCAAATCAATCATCCGCTGGCACAATTCTTCGTAACTCAAACCTGCCGCACCCGCAGCTTTTGGCAATAAACTCGTCTCCGTCATTCCGGGCAGCGTGTTGACTTCAAGAACAACTGGTTCGCCGTTCTGCCGCACCATTACATCCACGCGCGCGTAATCGCGTCCGCCGATTGCATGAAACGCTCCGAGTGCAGCGGCTTGAATTTTTTTAGTCGTCGCCGCATCAAAATTCGCCGGACAAAAATATTCCGTGCAACCGGCAGTGTATTTATTGCGATAATCGTAACTGCCGTTTTTCGGACGAACTTCCACAATCGGCAATGCTTCACCATCCAAAATCCCCACCGTCGTTTCGCGCCCGACGATTTTTTCCTCGACCAAAACTTCCGAATCAAATTTCAACGCTTCCGCCAGCGCACTTTGCCAGTCTTCCGCCCGCTCGACAAACTGCAAACCGACACTCGAACCTTGCCGCACCGGTTTCACGACCAGCGGCAATTGCAAATCTTCCGGCAGCGGAGCTTTCTCCGAATTGACAACCACAAATTTCGCCGTCGGCACGCCGGCCTCGATGCACTTTTGCTTCGTCAAAACCTTGTCGAACGCGATCCGGCTCGCTTCCGAATCGCAGCCCGTGAAAAGCACGCCGAGTTGCGCCAGTTGCCGCTGCACCGTCCCGTCCTCGCCGTAAGTTCCGTGCAACGGCGCGAGGCAGACGACCTCCGTGTCCGGCGGCAAAATCCAGTCCGGCGTTTTGGGATCCAGCTCGACCACCGAGTGACCGAGCGACCGCAACGCCTTCACCACGCCCGCGCCCGACCGCAACGACACTTCGCGCTCGGCGCTTGGGCCGCCGAGCATCACCACAATTTTTAATTGTTGAACCATTTTAATCGCTTTGATTTCGCTCGCGACGCCAAATGTCTTTGTTATTTTCTCTCCAAGCGTGCCAGCCCAAAGGTAAATCGTGGAGTTCAATTACTGACGAATCCAATTCAACAATTTCTTTTAGAGAGACAATTGCCGAATCTTTAACACGCGCATCTTCTTTTCCTAAAAATTGCCATCCGCCATCATCTTCATCATGCGTCACATGCAAAATCGGATTTCCATCAAATATAATCGAGCGCAACGAAAATACAGCTACGTTTTCCGGATCATCAAAAGGCCAAATTGATTTCTCGTTTTGTTTCATCGCCGATGATTCATGTCACTTCACAAATTTTTCCAGCGAGACGGCGATTTTCGGAAACGCGCGCAAAACCTGCTTGTCCGCCGTCACCAAAGGCACGCCCAAATCCTGCGCCAGCGCCACATACTCGCAATCATAAGCCGTGCAATCCGATGCCAGAACCAGCTTGATGATCCGCTCGGTCGGCACGGAATATTCATTCGCGCCCAAATCTTTCTGCACGTTCAGATAAGCGGCGTTGGCCTCGGCCTCGGACAGAGTTTTACGCCGCAAATAACCAGCCAGCACATTGCGAAATTCCGCGCGCCACAAAATCGGCGACGCCCAGACTTTTTCCCGGTCCTTAACCGATTCCGCCATCTCCGCAAAATCGCTTGGCAGCCAGAAATAAACCAGCACGCTGTTGTCCACCACGATCACGCGCGGCCTTCTTCCTTGAACCGCTTCAAATCCGCCGCCGTGACTTTGAACTTGAGTGAATTGCGGAACTGGCGCGCACGCTGAATGATTCCCTCGGCCTCAACAGGCTGGCTGCGCACGGTGGATTCCAAAACCGAAATCACTTCGCTGTTCAGACTGCGGCGATGCGCTGTCGCACGACGCTTCAATTCATGGTGCGTTTCTTTGGGAATGCCTTTAATTGTAATCGTTATCATGACACAACCATAATGCAACCATTTTGAATGTCAACGATCTTCGCCGATGATTTCGACTTCCGTGTGCAATTCAATTCCGCGTTCGGCTTTGGCCTTCGCCTTCAAAATTGAAATCAATTGCAAAACGTCGCGCGCCGTCGCCTTGCCGTCGTTCACGATGAAATTGCCATGCTCGGCGGAAACCACCGCGCCGCCCACGCGCGCGCCTTTCAATTTCAATTCCTCGATCAATTTACCCGCCGGAATTTTTTCGGGATTTTTGAAAATGCAACCCGCGCTCGGCGCCGCCGGCTGCGATTCCCAGCGCTTCTCGCTGAATGATTTCATCCGCGTTTCAATCTCTTCGCGCAAGGCGATTTTGCATTTGAAAACCGCGCCCAGCGCGATGTGATTCTTCAACGCCGCGCAACTGCGATATTCCACCGCCATCTCCTTCGGCGCGAGTTCACGCACGCTGCCGTCAAAATCCATCACGCGCACCGACTCGACGACATCGAACGTCGCGCCGCCCATCGCGCCCGCATTCATCCGCAACGCGCCGCCGACGCTGCCCGGAATGCCCTCGAGAAATTCCACGCCACTCAAATTGTTCCGCTTCGCCTCGACCGAAACATTTTTCAACTTCGCGCCCGCGCCGCAGCGAATAGTAAGGCAGGCATCTTGCCTGTCTGACAGGCTGGAAGCCTGTCCCACTATTTCAATTTTGCTGAAAGCCGATTGTGACAGACAAATGACAACGCCGCGAAATCCGCCATCGCGCACCAGCAGATTCGAGCCGCGACCGAGAATAAAAAATCTAATTTCATTTTCACCACAGAATTTCAAGACGCTTGCCAAATCGTTTTCGTCCGCCGGTTCGACATAAACATCCGCCGGCCCGCCGACGCGCAACGTCGTGTGCTTCGCCAGTGGCTCGTCCCGCCGGATCACCGTCGCGCGCGAAATGCGCCCGGCAATTTCATCCACGATATTTTTCTCAATTCGCATCAGATTCTCCAAAATGTCAGCAGTCGGCGTCATTTCAATGCGCGTGTTTCGCCGAACCGTGCGCGTGACCGCAGCCGCACTTTTTAGATTTTGATTGCGCCGTCTTTTCCGGCTGTGCGATGGCTTTTAAAATGATTTCCGCAATCTGCTCCGCCGCCTTCGGCACGTGCCATTGCGCGAGCGCGGATTGAATTTTCTCACGCACAGCCAAGTCTTCAATCAATTCGCATAGCAACGCTGCTACCTTTTCCGGCGTGGAATTTTTTTGTTCCAAAAGTTTTGCCGCGCCCGTTTTCCCAAACGCACTTGCATTGATGAACTGATGATTGTCCGCAGCCGTCGGATACGGCACGAGCAGCGAGGGCAGCCGCATCGCGGCAATTTCCGCCAGCGATGACGCGCCGGAACGACTGACGGAAACTGTCGCCACGCCGAGCGCCATATCCATTTCGACGAGAAACGGTTTCACAACGGCCTTGATCCCACGCGCGGCGTAAGTTTGTTTCACTTTTTCAAAATCGTTCGCGCCAGTCAGATGAAGCCATTGCCAATTTTTCCCAGCGAGCAACGGCAGCGCGGACGAAATCATTTCGTTCAGACCGCTCGCGCCCTGGCTGCCGCCAACGACTAAAATCGTCGGACGATTCGGCTCAAGTCCAAGCGCAGTCCGACATTCGGCAGCGTCGCGCGGTTGGAATTGCGAGCGAACCGGCGTTCCAGTCACGGAAATTTTGCGCGCCTTCAATCTCGTCGCAGATTCTGGAAATCCAACGAACGCTTCGTCCACGAAGCGAGAGAGAAAGCGATTGGCGCGACCAGGAATCGTATTGGATTCGTGCAGGAAAATTTTCGCGCCGAATTTTCTCGCGGCCAGAATCGGCGGCGCAGAAGTGAATCCGCCCATCGCCAGAACGGCATCGGGTTTGCGTCGTTTGAATATTTTCCGCGAGGCACGAAATGAATTCCAAAAGCTTTTTGCGAAGGAAAAATAATTCCGGTTTTGCAGGCCGACGGCGGGCAGCGTGAAAATTTCAAAGCCTTGCGCCGACTTCACGGCCTGTTGATCCACGTCCTTCGGCGAGATGAGCAGCGCGACAGCGCAATTGCGCTTTTTGAGTTCCCCGGCGACGGCGAGACCCGGAAAGAGATGCCCGCCCGTGCCGCCACAGGCGATGGCGACGAAGGGCTTGTTGGTGACGGAGTCGGTCATGTTGCCCTGGCAGCAAATGGATTGTCGTTTTGGCCGGCGGCAGATTCAGATTTTTTCTTGCCCGTGCTTTCACGCACGGGCGCGTGACGCGCGATGCTGAACAGGATCCCGATGCACGCCAGCATCGCCAGCAGATTCGAGCCGCCGGAACTGATGAACGGCAGCGCGAGTCCCTTGTTCGGCAGGACGCTCGTGACAACGCCGATGTTGATGACGGCCTGCAATGAAATCAAAAAGGTGATGCCCGACGCCAACACGCAGCCGAAGTTATCGCGCGCGTTGAGCGCAATATAAATCCCGCAGACGGCGATGAGCAGAAACGCGACAACGACGAAAATCGTGGCGATCAACCCCAGTTCCTCGCCGATGTTGGCGAAAATAAAATCGGTCTGGATTTCAGGAACATAGCCAAGCTTCTGCAAGCCGTTGCCGAGGCCGAGGCCGGTCACGCCGCCGGAGCCGATGGCGATCATGGCCTGCTGGCCTTGCAGCGCCGCGCCGTTCAGATGATCCTGCGGATGCAGCCACGCGGCGATGCGGTTCATGCGCATCGGGTCATAAAAAATCGAAACGGCCAGAACCGCCGCGCCGCCGAGCGCTGGCAAAAAAAGATGATGCAGGCGGACGCCCGCGACGAGAAGCATCATGCAGCAGACGACAGCGAGCAGAATGGTCGTGCCGCGATCAGGCTCGATGAAAACCAAGCCGAGCGCCGCCGAAATGATGAGGCCGGGGAAAATAATCCCGCGTTTGAACGTCCCCATTTTCCGTTGCGAGCGGTCACAATACCACGCGAGCATGATGATGAGCGCGAGCTTGACGAGTTCGGACGGCTGGAAAGTCGCGCCGGGCAACCGAATCCAGCGATGCGCGCCGTTGATTTTCATTCCAAAGTGCGGGACGAAAACGCAGGCGGCCAGAACCATCGCGCCAATGAAAATCGGCCACGCGAATTTTTTCAGCAAGCCGTAATCGAGAACCGCCGTCACCGCGCACGCGAGGAGGCCGAGCGCGCACCAGACGAGTTGCATCTGGAGCATCCGCGCGCCGACTTCGGCGTGCGTGTGGGCGTTGACCAGCGCCTGGCTCGCGCTGTAAACCATCACCAGACCCAGCGCCAGCAGGGCGGCGGCGCAAAACGCCAGAGTTGTGACGGCGACTTTCATTTCAATTTGTCAAAACAAATGCCGACCGCAATTTTTACGCCGACGCTTAATGCGCGGGCGTTGCGCTCGGCGTGGACGTCGGCGCAACGGGCGTCTGTTCCGAATGGTCGTCCACCATCGGCGGTGGTGCGGACGTTGAGGCTTCGGCCTTCGCCGGAATCTTCAGCTTCTGTCCAACCTTGATGCCGGTTGTGGACAAATTATTTTCAGATTCAAGCGCTTTGACAGTCGTGCCGTAATGTTTGGCGATTTTGGTCAATGTGTCGCCAGACTTCACGGTGTAGGTTTCTGCGCCGTTGTCAGAACTGGTCGTTGCGGCAGGTGCCACGCCACCAGTTCCGGCAGGGATTGAAAGTTTTTGTCCGACTTTCAATTTGGTCGGGACAATTCCTGGATTCGCCGCTTCGAGCGCCTTGAGCGTCACGCCATTTTTCTTGGCGATTTTCCCAAGCGTGTCGCCAATGACGACGACATATTCGCTTCCAGCCGTTTCAACCGGTGGCGTGACCACCGGCGGAGTCACCACCATCGGCGGCGCGACTGCCGGCGGATTGGTGTCAATCGTCGGAGCATTTGTGTCGGCGGCGACCGCCGTGTTCGTGTCAATGGTCGGCGTGTTGTCGCCCGTGTCAACAGGCTGCTCTCGCTTGCAACCTTGGATCAGCATCGCCGCCAGTCCGGCGACGCCGATGGCGAGGGAACAGAACACGGCGAGTTTCAAGCGCGAACGGCGCTTGCTCTGCAGTTCAAGAATTGAGCCTTTGGGAACGAATGGGTTTGGGTTATTCATGAGTTTGGCGCCGGTGGCGTCCTTTCTTTGAGGCGGTTTTTTATTGGTTTGAGTTTTTCGCTGCAAAATTTTCCCTCGAAAAATTTCACAGCGGTTAAATTATTTTTGCCGTTCACTGCTGGCTTGAAGTCGTCGGTAAATCTTTTTCCGGCGGAAAAAACTGAAAGTCCCTCGCCGTCCATCGCGCGTCTCGCCACTTGCGTTAAAATTTTTACCAGTCCCGCACCGCGCACGCAAGAAACAAAGCGCACGAAAACGTCATTTTTATCCGATGTCAGCGTCATGTTTTACCTTAATTTCAAAGTTGCCAGCGCGACGACCGCGAACAGCACGCACAAAATGTAAAACCGCATCACGACCTGCGATTCATACCAGCCCTTTTTCTCGAAATGATGGTGCAACGGAGCCATCAAAAAGACCCTTTGACCGGTGCCGTAACGCTTTTTTGTATATTTGAACCAGCCGGTTTGGATCATCACCGACGCCGCTTCCAAAACAAAAATCCCGCCAGCGATGACCAGCACAAAAGGTTGATGAATCAGAACTGCGATGATTCCAAACGCGCCGCCGAGCGCGAGCGAACCCGTGTCGCCCATGAACACCTGCGCCGGATGACAATTATACCACAGAAATCCTAGCCCCGCGCCGATGAGCGCCGCGCAAAAAACCGTCAACTCGCCCGCGCCGCTCACGAAGGGAATTTGCAGATACGCCGCCGCCTTGATGTTGCCCGCGAGATAGGTGAAAAATAAAAAAACAAAACCGACGATCAAAGTGCAACCGATCGCCAGGCCGTCGAGACCGTCCGTCAAGTTCACCGCGTTCGAGCTGCCGACGATGGTGAGCAGCACGATCAACACGCCTACAATCGCGCCCACTTCATACGGATATTTGCAAAACGGCAGCAGCACGTCACTGACCAGATTACTGTGCATGACGATGACGGATTTTTTCCCAGGAAACTGAAACTCGCTCGTCATGGGAAGCTTCCAAAGATAAATGCCAACGAACAATCCGAGCAACGTCTGCACCAGAAGTTTGATGCGCGGAGGCGTGCCGTCGCCGCTTTGCTGGACGATTTTTGCGTAGTCGTCGTAAAATCCAAGACCCGACAAAACCAGGACCGCGAGCAGCGTCAATTCCACCTGCGCATTCCATTGCGTCCACAGCATCGTCGAAAAAACCAGCACGGTGACGATCAAAATACCGCCCATCGTCGGCGTCCCTCTTTTACCCAAGGCGCGCGACGCGAGGCCGGCTTCCTCGGCTTTGTCTTTGTAATCCTGGCCGAATTTCAACGTCTTGAGCCAATGGATGATTTTCGGGCCGAGCCACCAACTCAACAGCAGCGCCGTGATCGCCGCGCCCGCGCTGCGCACCGTGATGTAGCGGAATAGACGCAGGAACGAGAGCCGGCCTTCCCAAGCCGTCCCGTGCGACCAATCCAAAATTTGCTGGCTTAAATAAAAAAACATTTTCAATTCACGATTTTTCCGACTTCAAAGTTTCCGAGATGCGTTCCAAACGCGACGCCCGCGACGCCTTCAACAAAATTACGTCGCCTGTTTTCAAAAATTTTCTGATCGCCGTCACCGCCGCCTCGACATTTTCAAATTCAATCACCCGGTTCAATCCGCCGTCTCGCGCCGCTTTTGCCGTGACCGCCGCCATTTTTCCAATCGCGAACAATTGCCCGATCTTTAATTCCGCCGCGCGCCTGCCGACTTCCGCGTGCGCCGACTCGCTGTGCGCGCCGAGTTCTTCCATGTCGCCGAGCACCGCCACGCGCCGGCCCTGCAACGGCAGATCGCACAAAGTTTCCAGCGCGGCGATCGTCGAATCCGCGTTCGCGTTGTAGGCGTCGTCCAAAACGCGCACGCCGTTCGCTTCCCAAAATTGCAGCCGCATCTTCGGCGGTTTGCAGTCGGCCAAGCCGCTTTGAATTTCGTCACGCGTCAAACCAAATTCTGCGCCAACGGCGATCGCAAAAAGCGCGTTCACAACTTGATGGCGACCGAGCAAATTAATTCTGTATTCCCCGCCAAAATCATTTAGTGGGATAGGCATCCTGCCTTTCTGCGCAGGCTGGAAGCCTGCGCCACTAACAACTCGAAACGTCACGCCGTTTTTATCCAAACGGATTTTGTCCGCGCGCCAGTCGTTTTTCTCGCCAAGCCCGACGCGAACAATTTTCGCTTTCGTTCGCTCAAGAATTTTTTCCGTCCATTCGTTGGCGCCGTTCACAAAAAGTTTTCCGTCCATCGGCAAAAGCTCCGCGAGCCAGCCTTCTTCCTGCGCGACGCCCGCGACATCGCCGAAAAATTCCAGATGCTCGCGCCCAATATTCGTCAGCACGCCAAACTTCGGCTGGATCATTTTCACGAGCGGCGCGAGTTCGCCCGGATGATTCGTGCCCGCTTCCAGCACGGCGGCCTGATGCGATTTTTCCAGCCGCAACAAAGTCAGCGGCACGCCGATGTCATTGTTAAAACTCGCCTCGCTCGCCAGCATCGGAAATTTCTGGCGCAAAACCGAAGCGAGCAATTCTTTCACGGTTGTTTTTCCATTTGAACCACCAACGCAAATAATCGGCAAATCAAAATCTTGCCGATAAGCCGCCGCCAGTTTTCCCAACGCCACGCGCGCGTCGTCCACTACCAACACCGCGCAATCTAAAAGCGGCGCGGGAATTTTTCTCTTTTCCACGACGACTGCCGTCACGCCTTTGGCCGCGACTTCATCAAGGAATTCATGGCCGTCAAATTTTTCACCGTGAATCGCAAAAAACAAATCACCGGTTTTCACCTGCCGCGAATCAGTGCAGACATTGTTCACCAAGGTTTCCGGCGAGCCGCGCTGGATTTTTCCGGCGCAGGCCTCGGCGACAAATTTCAAAGAACGTGTTTCCACTGCAAATTTTCAATGTGAACCGTCCGCCGCCACGAGCGTCGGCGGCGAATTGGGTTGCTGCAAAATTTCGTCCGGCGGAATGTTCAGGTAACTCGCGCAGCGTTGCGCGATGTCGTGAAACACAGGACCGCAAAGCGCGCCGCCGAACGCGCGCCCGCCTTCCTTTGGCGAATCCATGACAATGGAAATGCATACCTGCGGATTATCCGCCGGAAAAAATCCGATGAACGAAACGACAAACCTGTCGGACGCATATTTTCCGTCCACGACTTTTTGCGCCGTGCCGGTTTTGCCCGCGACGACATAATTTGTGATCGCCGCGAGCGGCGCGGTTCCATCCTTGCTCACGACAGTTTTCAACGCCTCGACCATTTCCTTCGCCGTCTCTTCACTCACCACGCGGCGGACGTTTTGCGGTTTGTATTGCTGGATGACATTTCCGTTGGAATCTTCAAGACGTTTCACCAGCATCGGGCGCATGAGCACGCCGTCGTTGGCCAGCGCGCCGACGGCCATCGCCATTTGCAGGCGCGTCACGGCCACGCCCTGCCCCATCGGGATTTGCGCGATGGAATATTTTCCCCACTTATCCGCCGGGCGCACAAAATTTTTCGCGCTCGCCTCGTGCGGCAAGGGAATTCCCGTGAACGCGCCGAGGCCGAAATCCGTCATGTAGTCGTAAAGTTTCGGCGCCTGAAGCTTGATCCCGATTTTCGACGCGCCGATGTTCGACGATTTTTGCAAGACCTGTTCCACGGTCAGATTCCCAAAGTGATCATGTTCCGCGTCGTGCAAAATAATTCCGCCGTAATGAAAAACTCCATTCTCGCAAAAAACCGTGTCGTTCAGATTCACGATGTGCTCGTTCAACGCGCCGGAAATCACGATGGTCTTGAACGTCGAGCCGGGCTCCATCACGTCACTGATGACGCGGTTCTGCTCGTTGTTCGTGTTGATGGTGTTGAGATTGTTCGGGTCAAAATTCGGCAGCGACGCCATCGCCAGAATTTCACCCGTGCGCGGGCGCATCACGATGCCGGTGATGTTCGCGGGCGAATGTTCTTTCATCGCGTTGGCGAGCGCGGTTTCCATGATGTGCTGCACGGCGGCGTCAATCGTCAGCACGACGTTCAGGCCATTTTTTGCCGACACGTCTTCGTCCTGCAACGCGGCCAATTCATTTTTTTTGCTGTCAACTCCCGTCACGCGCCAGCCGGACGCGCCGCTCAACTTGTCGTTGAAAAATTTTTCAATGCCGTCGCAGCCGAATATTTCCGAAGTATGGTTCGTGTTTTCCAGCGTGCCGGTAAAGCCGAGGACGTGCGCCGCCAGCGCGCCATTTTGATAAACCCGCAACTGATCCGGTTCGGCGGAAATCGCGTATTGACGAAGACTGCGCAAAAATGAGCGGTCGGCCTTGGACAATTTCTTTTCATCCACGCCAAATGAAAGCTGGCTCATCGCCGCCTGGATTTTCTGCCACGTTTCGTCCGTGACATTTTTTTGAAGCCGGACGTAATAAAGTCCGTTCGTGACCGTTTCGCCCTTGGAAGTTTTTACGATGCGCGGAGTCAGGCGCTGCAACAGATCGTTTTCACTCATCTGCAACAACGGCGCGAGCGCGTGCGCCACTACGAACGTTTGCCCGCCAATCATCGAAGGATTCGCACAAATCGTCTTCACCGAAACGCTCGTCGCAAGCAGATTGCCATTTGCATCCAGAATGTCGCCGCGTTTCGCCTCCTGCCACGTCGTCTGCTGCGTTTTTCTTTCGGCCAGTTTCGACAATTCATCGTGCCGCAACACTTGCAAATCCACTAGCCGAAAACCCAGCCCGGCAAAGGCAAGCACCACCAGCGCCAGCAATGCCAGCAAACGTCTGAATTGTTGCTCCCGTTTTATCATCCTAAAAACGGCCAGCCGCCCGCGGCGGTCGGTCCCTCAACCAACGGCGTCACGAGCGGCGGCCAAAATGTTTTCATGCTTACTGTGTCGTCGCGTCCGTTTGCCGGGCGGCAAGCAGTCGCGTTGAATTTTTATTTTCCGGCGTCAATGACGGTTCCGGCAGCCGGACAACTTGCATCGGCTGGGCAGGCGCAAGCCCAAGATTGTGCGCGCGCTGGTCGAGCATCACCGGCGAACGCAAATCCGCGAGCTGGTCTTCCAGCTTTTTATTGTCGCGCGACAATTGCGTCAGGCGGAATTCTGATTGATGAATCTGTTTTCCCAATTGATAAATCTGACTTTTCTGCCAGACATAACCGACCGCTGAGCCGGCAATCAACAAGCACAAAAATAATGCCTTCAACGCCGGTCCGAACCGGATTGCCGCCGCCTGATTTTTTCGATTTTTCGCCATCTCAAATTTTCTCCAAAATTCTCAACTGCGCGCTGCGACTGCGCGGATTTTCTTCCATCTCAATTTCGCCCGGCAAAATCGCCTTGCGCGAAACCCATTTCAATTCCGGCGCAATCGGCTTCCGCAATTCCGGCACGTCCACCTCGCCGCTGAACGTGTAATCGCGCGTTTTTTCGCGGCCAAATTCTTTTACAATCCTGTCTTCGAGCGAATGAAACGTGATTACGGCCAATCGTCCGCCCGGCTTCAAAATATTCACCCACGCTTCCAGCCCGCGTTTCAAAGAACCGATTTCGTCGTTCACCGCAATCCGCAACGCTTGAAAAACTTTCGTCGCCGGATGCGACTTTTTCCCGCGCCTTGGCGCGAGCCGCTCGATCAGATCCGCCAACTGCTTCGTCGTTTCAAATTTTCGCTGCGCACGGTCGTGGACAATTGCTTTTGCAAATCTTCGCGACTCGCGTTCGTCGCCGAATTCCCAAAATATTTTCGCCAGTTCTTCCGCGCCCAAATTGTTCACCAAATTTGCCGCCGTCTGCGATTGCCGGTCGTCCATCCGCATATCCAGCGGGCCATCGTTCTGAAAGCTAAAGCCGCGTTCCGCCAAATCCAGTTGCGACGAACTCACGCCCAAATCCAATAGCACCCCGTCACAACTCCCCACCTCCACCCACTCGGCGATTTCTGAAAAATTTCCGCGCCGGATATCAAAACGTCCGGCGAATTTTTCCGCCAGCCGTTTTTTCGCGGCTTCAACCGCGACGCCATCGCGATCGCACCCAAATAACCATCCAGTCGGCGAACTCGCGGTCAAAATGCTCGTGGCGTGACCAGCCCCACCGACCGTCCCGTCGGCGTAACGGCCGCCCGGGCGCGGCTTCAGCGCGTCCAGCACCTCCGCCACCATCACTGGTTTGTGAATGAATTCTGGCACTGCGCATTTTGGCCGTTGGTTAAAGGGCGGTTGCCTTCATTATCCGCTCGCCTAAAACTTCCCACGATTTTTTTGCCGGCGGCAAATCTGACGGCTCCCGCCGCG
The DNA here is from genome assembly GCA_036268155.1 of Verrucomicrobiia bacterium. GTDB lineage: Bacteria > Verrucomicrobiota > Verrucomicrobiia > Limisphaerales > UBA11358 > UBA11358. The sequence goes on from DATAUQ010000120.1 coordinate 14,636, forward strand.
CCGGACGTGATTTCATCGGCACAATTTCCACGTCTGCATCGCGCAAATCATTTTGGACGACTTTTACTTTTTCCAGCGAAAGTTCCACCTGCACTGGCGGCGCATTTTTTTCCGCGAACTCCGTCCCGGCGCGAAAGATTGAAATTGGATTCAACTTGCTCACCCACGTCGTTGCCCGCGCTGAAATCGTGGGCGAAGGCGTGGAAACTTTTTGCGATTTGGCCCACGGCGCGCTTTTTTTTACGGGAGCAGGATTTTCCGCCGCCGGTTTCGGCAATTCAGCCTGCGTCGCCGTCGCGACCGAATTCGCAAATGGATTTTTCGGCGAAACAAATTTTGGCAGATAGGCGCGTTTGTCCGCGCGATACGCCGCCGCGTTGTGCCCGCTCACAAAACTTTTTCCCGCGCCAAGTAATTTTCCCAGGTTCATAGTTTTTTATTCCATTAACTTAAAGGCTTCGGACGCCAACACCGCGTCGGCAGCCTTCACGGTTTCGTAACGGTTCGGATTCCAAATCTCAAAACGGTCGAGCAGGCCGACAAGCACTACGTCATCCTTGATCGCCGCCGCGCGCGCCATTTCGTCCGGCAGGCAAATCCGCCCGGATTTGTCGAGGCTCACCTGGACGGATTCGCTGCCAATAAATCTTTTCAGGACGACTTTGTTCGGATTGCCATTCGGCATCGCGTCAATATCTGATTTCATCTTCGCCATTTCCGTTGGCGGCAAAACACGCAGACAACTGCCCGCCTGATGTTGCGGCCAAAGCATCAACGTCAACTCCGTGCCGTCTTTTTCAGGCCGCCATTTGGCCGGGATTTGGACGCGCCGCTTCTCATCCACCCCATGCCGATAGCACGAATTGTAATAAGTCGGTTCCTTTTTTTGCGCGGCGCTCATTTATTCACCATCAACCCTGAAATGACCCATGTCACCCACAACGCCCCACTTTTAACCACTTTAACCCACGACTGTCAACGGAAATCGCATCGAAAATTGGGGATTTATTGGAAAGTTATTCACAATTTGTGATCACGTCAGGAATCACTGTAAAATCTTTTGCGCGCGGCGCTTGAAACTTCAAAGTTAAAACTTGAAACTCGCCGCGATGCGAATCGCCGATTTTGATTTTACGCTGCCGCCGGAATTGATCGCGCAACAGCCCGCGCCCCAACGCGATGAATCGCGGTTGCTGGTTTTGCGTCGCAACGATGGGCGCGTTGAACACCGGAAATTTCGCGATTTTTTGGAATTTTTGCGCGCTGGCGACGTTCTGGTCTTGAACAACTCGCGCGTAATTCCGGCGCGGTTGCGCGGCGTGAACGCGAAAAGCGGCGGTAAGCTTGAAATGTTATTGATCGAGGAAAATGCGCCGAACGACTGGTGGGCCATGCTTCGTCCCGGAAAAAATGCGCGCATCGGAACACAAATCATTCTGCGCAACACGGAAGACGTGCCGAGGAAAATCATTGCGACTGTCCTCGAACTAAATGAAGAAGGCCATCGCCGATTGAAATTTTCCGGCACACCGGACATCAGCCGCGAATTGGATTCGCTGGGCGAAATTCCATTGCCGCCTTACATCGAGCGCAAAGTCTTGCAACCCGAAGACAAAGAGCGCTATCAAACCGTTTTTGCCAAACCTAAAGGTTCCGTCGCCGCGCCGACGGCCGGCTTGCATTTCACCGAAAAAATTCTGGCGGAAATTCGCGCGCGCGGCGTGAAAATCTGTTTTGTCACGCTGCACGTCGGCCTCGGCACGTTTTCCTCTGTGAAAACTGAAACGCTGGCAGCACACAAAATGCACGCGGAGCGATTTGAAGTCGGCGAAGAAGCGGTTCGTGGCGTGAACGAGGCAAAAAAATCCAGCAATCGCGTGATTGCAGTGGGAACAACAACGGTTCGCGTTTTAGAAAGTGTCGCCGCGCAAAATAACGGAAAACTCAATGTTTATGCTGGCAAAACGAACATTTTCATTTTTCCGCCGTTTCAATTTCAAATCGTGGACGCATTGCTGACTAATTTTCACCTGCCCTGCTCCACTTTATTGATGCTCGCGAGCGCGTTCGCGTCGCCGGAAAAAATTCGCGGACGGGAAATGGTTTTGTCTGCTTATGCCGAGGCGATCCGCGAGCGCTACAGATTTTTCAGCTACGGCGATGCGATGCTGATTTTATGAAAAATAAATTGCCATTTGTTTTTTCCAATTTTGCGATGACCGCCGATGGTAAAATCGCATTTGCGAATGGCAGGTTCACGCCGTTTTCCAGCCAGCGCGACCGCGAACATATGATGGAATTGCGCGCGACGGCGGACGCGGTGATGTGCGGCGCGAGAACGATTGAAACGACTGGCACAATCATGGGAAATGGCGGCGAAAAATTCCGCAAGCTGCGGATCAAGCGCGGACTGGCCGAATATCCCCTCCGCGTCATCGTCAGCGGCAGCGGCTCGATCAATTCGGCTGCGAAAATTTTCCAGAAGCGCTTTTCGCCAATCGTTGTCCTTACAACCGGGCGCATTTCAAAAGCGAACCTGAAAAAACTTCGCGCCGTGGCCGATGAAGTGAAAATCTGCGGCAAAACGGAAATCAATTTTCCCGCCGCCCTCCGCTGGCTGCGTGAAAAATGGAAAATCCGGCGTTTGCTTTGCGAAGGCGGCGGCGAGCTTCATGGCGCTTTGATTCGCGCCGGCCTGGTGGATGAATTGCATCTGACGCTTTGTCCGAAGATTTTTGGCGGTCGAACCGCACCGACGGTCGCCGATGGCAAAGGTTTTTTACATTTGAGCGACGCGGCGCGATTCAAATTGAAATCAACAAATCGCATTGGCGATGAGATATTTGCCATTTACGCCCGAAGAAAAAAACCGTGATTTAGTCAAGTTATTCACAGTATCCAAAACTGTGGTCCTCCTTCAAAAGACCTGTTGCGCGTCTTTTGACCGTAAAAAACTTCCCGATGACATTTTTGTCATCCGCTTGTCACTCGAACGTAACTTCACCGCCAAGAGATTGTCACAGCCCCAGTTCAATATGTCGTCGCATTGGACAAGCTGTTGTTTGTCCGTCCAAAAACCGTGGAATAAGGAAGTTTTTATGATTATGGCGAAAAAAAATCTATTTATTGGTTTGTCTGTTTTTGTGGTGTTGCTCCGAACCCAGGCTCAATTGGCCATCACGGAAGTGATGAGTGGCGAAACGGACAAAAATCATCCTGACTGGTTTGAACTGCACAACTACGGCACCGGTAGCATTGATTTGACGGGTTATTCATGGAATGACGATGGTCACGGCGGTTTTTCCGGGGCCGATACGGCACCTTTCAACGGCGTTTCGATTGCCGCCGGTGAAACTATCATTGTCACCGAGCAAAAGGGCGCTGTAGTTGATTACAATACGTTCACCAATTGGTGGGGACTTAATCCGGGTATCCAAGTAGTAATATTGAATAGCGCCGATCCGGGACTGGGCGCCGGTCCTCTCGTCGCGGGAACCAGTCGCGCAGACTCTGTCCGTTTGTGGAGCACCAACCTAGCGGCTTTGGGATCCAACACCAATGGTTTGGACTTGGATGGTTGCGCCGATTATCTGGTGCAGCGTGTGGATCTCGGTGTCACTGTAAGCCAATCCCTGCTTTATGATCCGGCCACCGGACTTTACGACCTTTTAAGCAGCAACGGCGTTAATGGCGCTTTTGCTTCCGCAACCGTCGCTACGGACATCGGCTCGCCCGGCATTGCGCCCAGTTCCGTGCCAGCCACCATAATACAGACGCCTGTCGGCCAGACCGTGACCGTAGGAAGTTCAATATCTTTCACGAATGGCGGACTCGCATTGCCAGCGCTGGTCTTCCGTTGGTTTTTTAATGACGCACCGATTACCAGTCAGACGCCGGGAGTATCAATTCTCTACACGACGCCCGGAGTATCGAGCTTCGTCAGCAACGGCATGAGCATCCTGACTTTGAGCGGCGTGCAAACCACCAATGCCGGCACTTACAAGGTCATCGCCTCGAATGGTCTGGAAAGTTTTACCAACACCGCTACGTTGACAGTCAATTCACTTCCAACTCCGCCGTCCATTCAATCAGTTTCCCCATTGGAAAACAGCTTCGATGCCAATATCGGCCAAACGTTAACCTTGAGCGTGCAGGCCAGCGGTTTTCCGACTCCAACTTATTTATGGAGCAAAGACAATTCGTCTTTGCCCGACCAGACCAACAATAACTTGGCGATTTCCTTGAGTGATACCAACCAGTCCGGCGTCTACTCGGTCGTCGTCACCAATTCGGCAGGCGGAACTAATGTGTCATTCACTGTCAATGTCACGCCCGCGCCCAATCTGGTCATCACCGAAGTCATGTCTGGCGAAAGCACCAATAACAGCAACGGCGACACTTCAGGACATGGCGACTGGTTCGAGTTAAGCAACCTTGGAAATTTCGCGGTCAACCTGTTTGGATATCGCATAGATGACAGCCACAACTCTTTGGCGCAATCCGCCGCCGTCATCAATCAAACCACCATTCAACCGGGCGAGTCCGTCGTCTTTGTTCAAAACATGACGCCGCAGGCGTTTCGCGATTGGTGGGGCACCCACCTTTCAACCAGCGTGCAAATCATCAGCTACAACGGCAACGGCCAAGGATTGAGCGGCACTTCTGACGAAGTTCATATCTGGAATGCAGCCGCCACAACCGATGCGGATCAAATCACCTCGGTCGGTTTTGGCGCCGGCACTGATGGAAATTCATTTGGCTTTGACCTCGATTTTCTCGATCAAAGCGGTTTTGACGGCTTTACATTAACTACTCCCGGCATAGATGGCGCATTGGCGGCGACAGTGGGCGGCGACATCGGTTCACCGGGAGCGATCATCAATCTGCCGTGCTTCACCGGTTTGACGCAGACCAGCGGTGGATTTGTCTTGTCCTGGGCCAGCCAGCCGAACTGGAACTACACCATCCAATACAAAACCAACCTGACCGACACGGCATGGACGACACTGACTCAAATCCTCTCTGGCGACACAAACTTCATGACTTACACAAACACCACGTCGGACGCGCGGCGGTTCTACCGCGTGTTCCTGAACTTGAACAACCAATAAAATGAAACCAACCCGACAAGGCTTCACCCTCATTGAACTGCTGGTGGTCATTGCCATCATCGCGATTCTGGCGGCGATGCTGCTGCCCGCGCTGGCTCGCGCCAAAGGCGGCGCCCAAAAAACGGTCTGCATGAACAAACTCCGCCAATGGGGGCTGGCGCAAATGATGTATTATCAGGACAACAATGATTATATCCCGGAAGAGACCGCCACGACTGGCGGCAGCAGTCTGAACAATTGGAACGATGCCTTTAATCCGGTCAACAGCGCCGTGTGGTATAACGCCCTGCCCTCGATCATCAACCAAAAATCTGCGTCCGCTTATTTCCACGACCGCGCCGATTTCTATGATGACAAGAGCTTGTTCAATTGTCCGATGGCGAAATTTCCGCAAAATGCAGCCACCGCCTTGGACATTTATTTCTCCATTTCCATGAATTCAAAGCTGGAGCAAGGCACCGACCTTACAATCAAAGTCGAAACCATCAAGCAACCCTCCGCGACGGTATTTTTTTTAGAAAATCTTCTGCCCGATGACGCGCCTGTTGACCATCTTCAAAAAACCACCGACCTCGGCCAGCCGAGCAGCGATGCCGGACGCTTCGCCGCGCGGCACGCCGGCATGGGCAACATCGCGTTCGTGGACGGTCACGCGCAAGGGTTCAAAGGCAACAAAGTGGTGCAAACCACTACCGGCCCCGGCGAAGGCGGCGACATCCTGCCCCAAACTGAAATCATCTGGACGCAAGACCCTAGCATGACCCCTTGAATGAAGTTGGTCTTTTACTTGTCCCGTCATGCTTTTGACGAAATGTTTGCTTCATAAAGCCGGATACAGTCGCGTTTCTAACCCGATTGGCAAGGAAACTTGCCGGTGAAAAATCCAAGGGGCGAGCCTCCGGGGTTGACCTAGACAGCAGGGGATATGGGTTTGTCTCGCCGTAGTTTCAACAAAGGCGGACGGCCCTTGTGTTGAAGCGTTCGGAATGATAAGTGAACATTCCTCTCCTTTGGGACAGGGCAGGTTGGTAACGTAAAGCTGTTTTCGGCATTGACTTTTAAGTGGCTGACGTTTGTGATACCATTGGTCGCCGTCTTATTAAAGTCGCAGAATCGTAACACGTTTGCAATCGGCTTGGAACAAAAGAAAGGCAGCCTGCTAAAAATGAAAAACATCCGTTCCCGATTCTTCCACGGCCTCGCGCCGGTTTTATTTTCGCTCGTCCTGTCGGTCGCGCCGCTGCACGCGCAGAGCCATGACAGTTATCTGCCCGACGGAAAACCCAACGCCATCACCCTGCTCGCGCCGCCGCCATTGCCGGATTCACCGGAACAGGCTGCCGACCTCGCCGAAGTCCGCGCCGTTTCCCACGGTGCGCCGAGCAACGACATTGCCGCCGCGCTGGTTGAAAATAAAGGGGTGGCGCTCGTGTATTTCAAGCCGGTGGTCGGAAACATTTTTCAGCCGGAGACATTGCCCAAGACCGAGGCCTTTCTTCATCGCGTGCAAATGGATGCCCAAAGCGTGGTGGACACTTCCAAAGATCACTGGCAGCGTCCCCGTCCTTACATGGTTGACCCAAGCCTCGCGTCCGGCAAATTGCAAAAAAGTTTCAGCTATCCCAGCGGCCATTCGACGGAATCCATGACGGTGGCGTTGGTGCTGGCCGACTTGTTTCCCGGCAAACATGACGCCATCATTGCCGAGGCTCGCACCATCGGCTGGCATCGCGTGGAGATCGCGCGACATTATCCGACCGACATTTATGCCGGGCGCGTGCTCGCGCAGGCCATCGTCAAACAGATGAAGAAGAGCGACGCATTCCAAAAAGATTTCGCGGAAGCGCGGGCGGAAATCACCTCTCTTCAAGGCACGGCGGCTGTTGGAAAATAAAAAATCTTTTTGCCGGATCAAATGAAATTCCAAATGTCGGCCGCAGGAACTTAATTTGAAATTTCCGGTAGACAAGCTATTGGTAGGTTGTCAATAACTCGTGACACAATCGTGACACGGACGCCATTTGTTTGAAACATATAAATGGATAATGACCACAGCAGAAATCAACCAGACTGAATTAACAGGCAAACTAAAATGAAAAACATAAAAACCATCTCCATGGCGGCATTGCTCATCGCTTCGATGACGGCGATCCAAGCCCAGACCACTCTCGTTGATTGGACGTTTGATAACGACGGGATTAGCGCACCAGTTTTAAATCCAGCTACTTTTGTTGGGACTGGAACCGCAGCTACCGTTGGCCTCACCACCAGCCTAACCTCTAAACCAAGCATTGCAGCACCAGATATTATTGCCAACCCGGCGACTGATTCAGATTCAACATCTTTATTGGGTGACGCCTGGCGCATTCGCGCAAATGGAGCCTCACCGAACAATGGCAACGGTTGGACCTCGGCGGCGGGAATCGGCACACAAGGCACCGAGTTCACCACAAGCACTGTCGGATTTAATAACATCCAATTAACCTTTGACGTTTCTCCAACCACCCAAGGCGAAGGCTATCTTCAAGTTGAATATACCGCGGATGGCAGCACTTGGAATAACGCAACGCTAACCTACGCTGCAAACCCAAGCTTGGTTCTAAACAACTCCACCGCCGCTTCAGGTGGCAATGGCTTGGTGATGGGCAGCTATCTCAACATGGTGGTGCCTGGAACACCTTTTAATCAGGTATGGTATAATGGAGTTACGGCTGACTTGAGCGGCGTTTCCGAAGTGAACAATAATCCCAACTTCGCCTTTGAAATTGTCAATGCTGCGGAAGGCACGTCCGACCTCGCAGCAGTTGGAACCGCACTCAACAACACCTCTGGCAACTGGAGTCTTGATAACATAAACATCAGCGGCACCGCCGTTCCCGAACCCACCACACTGGCTTTGGCCGGGTTGGGTCTGACGGGACTGATCCCCTTCCGCCAGCGCAACCGGAAATCCTGAACGGTTGCCGACTCCAAAACACGCGCAGGCCTTCTGACCTGCGCGTGTTTTTATTTTTCGTTTGAACCGCTTTTTGTTTCCACCCAGCGCGCGAAAAGCCAGAGCAAATCACTCAATCGGTTCAGAAAAATAATTATTTCGCCGTTTTGCAATTCGCCTGATTCCTTCAAATCACAAACTCGACGCTCCGCGCGACGGCAAATCGTCCGAGCCAAGTCCAGCGCAGCGGAATTTTCAGTTGCGCCCGGCGTCGCCCAGCCTTTGAAGCTCACATTCTGCGCTTCGATTTCCTTCACCAACACATCGAGTTTCGCCGTCATTTCCGGTGTGACGAGTGAATAACCGTCTTTCACGTAACGCGGCAAATCCTCCGTCAACACGCCGATTTCACCCATCACGTCCACCAGACTTTTCTGGATCCAAAACAAATTGTCGCGCACGAAACTTTCCGTCGCCGTCGCGCGTGCGAGACCAAGCGCGGCGTTCAACTCATCAATCGTCCCGCACGCCTCGACGCGCGGATGCGTCTTCGGCACGCGGCGGCCATACATCAATCCCGTCGTTCCACCGTCGCCCGTTTTGGTTGCAATGCTCATTCAATTAAAAATCATCCTCATTCTCATCGCCGTCCTCGAAGATCAATTCATATTTTTAGTTCTGGAAATTTTATTTGAACCGGGCGGATTTGTTTTCGGAACCGGCGCTGCGGGCGCAGTCAATTTTTGATACGCCAAAATCCCCTTCACAATCGCCGCCGCCATTTGTTTGCGATACGCCGCGTCATAAATCTTTTTGCCTTCCGTCGGATTCGTCATGTAACCACCCTCGATCAAAATCGCCGGCATCGCCGCGTCGCGCAACACGGCGAACCGCGCGCGCCGGGCGCTGCGATCATTTACATTCAGATTTTGCACAAGCGATTTTTCCATCTGATACGCGAACAGCAGGCTTTTGTTTTCAAAACGGTTCGCTGTCGTCGCGCCATGATCACCACCGTCGCCTTGCGCATTTGAAGAAGCCGCGCCGACGGGCGTGATGCAATAAGTCTCGGGACCTTCAACTTCATCCTTGCCGGTTTGCGCCGCGTTGAAATGCAGGCTGATAAATAAATCCGCGCCATTTCGATTCGCAATTGCCGGGCGCACGGGCAGATCAACGAACGTGTCGGAATTGCGCGTGAGAACAACCCTGAAGCCTAGCTTTTTTAATTGGTCGCGCAATTCAAAGGCCAGCAGCAGCGTGTAAGTTTTTTCGCTGTGGCCAAAAAATCCAAAGCCCACGCGATTGCCGGAATCTTTTCCGCCGTGGCCGGGATCGAGACAAATCGTCGTGATTTTTTTCGGCTCGACGTAGCGCGACGGAAACAGCAGCGGGCGGATCGTCTTGTCCAAATCCAATTGCGAAATCAGCGAAACACCTTTTTGATTTGCGACCGGAAATGACAGCCGCACGTTCACGCCGTTGATTTCCGCCTGCGCCGAATCCACATCGAACACCAGCCGCGCCGCGCGATTCGTCAAAATAATTTCCTGGCCGTGATCACGCGTGAAACCATAAAAGCCGTTCCCGCGCGCCCAATCTGCGAGCGGCACATAATTCTGGCCGTTGATGAATGCTGCGTGCGCCGGACTCGCGCAAAACGCGAGCCAAAACAAAACCAATGGCAAAAATAATTTCTTCACGGAACGCAAAGTTGCCCGCGCACCGCATTTGATTCAAGGCTAATGGTTATAGCGACGCTCACAGAACGCCGCTACAAACGCTTAAATGTTTGATTTCTTGCGCCAATCGTTTTTAATTCGCAGTTCAATTTTGAAATGAACATCCACGAATATCAGGCTAAACAATTGCTCGCAAAATACGGCGTCGCCGTCACGCTCGAAATTCCCGCCAAGTCGCTCGCCGAAGTTCGACCTGCGGCGGAAAAAATCGTCGCCAGCGGCAGTTCGCGCGTCGTCGTCAAATCGCAGATCCACGCGGGCGGACGCGGCAAGGGAACTTTCAAGAGCGGCTTTCAAGGCGGCGTGAAGGTCGCATCGTCGGTGGATGAAGCCGTTTTGTTCGCCGAAAAAATGCTCGGCGAAATTCTCGTTACGAAACAAACCGGCGCGGACGGGCGCAAAGTGCAGACGCTGCTGCTCGCTGCCGGTGCAAAGATCAAAAAAGAATTTTATCTCGCCGTGCTGCTTGACCGCGCGAATTCGCGTCCGCTCATCATGGCCAGCACCGAAGGCGGCATGGACATCGAAGAGGTTGCCGAGAAATTTCCCGAAAAGATTTTCAAGGAACACATTGATCCCGCCGTCGGCATCATGCCGTTTCAGGCGCGCAAGATTGCAGCGGCATTAGTGGGACAGGCTTCCAGCCTGTCGGCAGGCAAGATGCCCACCCCACTAAATACAGATTTGTTCAACGCTTGTGTAAAACTCATCACCGGCGTCTATAATACCTGGTGGGAATGTGACGCGGCGATGGTGGAATTGAATCCGCTCGCCGTCGTTGAATTGGCCGATGGAAAAGAAATCGTTGTCGCGCTCGACGCAAAAATTTCGCTCGATGACAACGCGCTCTATCGCCACAAAGATATTTTGGAGATGCGTGATTTGAATGAAGAAGCGCCGCTGGAAATCGAGGCGTCGAAATTTTCGCTCAATTACATCAAGCTCGACGGCAGCATCGCGTGCCTGGTCAATGGCGCGGGCCTCGCGATGGCGACGATGGACATCATCCAGCATTTCGGCGGCAGCCCGGCGAACTTCCTCGACGTGGGCGGCGGCGCGAGCAAGGAACAGGTCACGGCGGCGTTCAAGATCATTTTGAGCGACCCGAACGTGAAGGGCATCCTCGTTAACATTTTCGGCGGCATCATGGATTGCAACGTCATCGCCACCGGCATCGTCGCGGCGGTGAAGGAAACGCATTTGAAAATTCCGCTTGTCGTCCGGCTTGAAGGTAACAATGTTCTTGTCGGCAAAAAAACTCTGGCCGAATCCGGTGTCGCCATCATCACCGGCGATTCGATGGCGGATGCGGCACAGAAGGTTGTGAAGGCGGTGGGGAAATAATTTCATGCTGATAACCCAACAACAACTTGAACCGTTAATTCCGGCTGTTATTAAATGGGCGGAAAGCGAATCTTCAAATGCGTTGAAGTTGGGCGTGCCGTTAAATGAAATTGAAACCGATTTTGCTAGAAAAATTGGAATCCAATTTCCTGAAAAAGTTAGATTGCTAAAATTAGCAGTGATGCCAAAGCCTTCGCACCCTGAACTTTTGAAAATCGCCGCTGAAAAAGGATTGGATTGGTCACAACTTCAAGGCTTAACTTTGGGATACGCAATTTTCATACAAGAAAATTTTTGGAGAAACACAAGGTTGGTTGTTCACGAACTTGCTCATACATTTCAATACGAACGGCACGGTGGACTTTCATTGCTGCGGCAATTTGTTTTGGAATATTTTATTGATGGCTATCTCAATAGTTCTCTTGAACGAGAAGCTGTTTCAGTTGAAGAAAAGTTTTTTGGCCCAAGATAATTTATGATCACCGAAATCGCATTCACCGGCACGCCGGTCACGGACATCAAACGCGCGCAAAAAGTTGTCAGGATTTTCGGCAGATGATACTTTGATTCGCATGACGACTGGATTGTTGAAACAAGCGACGAAGCTCCCGCTGTCCGACCGGATCAAACTGGTCGAGGACATCTGGAATTCGATTGCCGACGAGCCTGATCCGTTTCCGCTGACAAAAGAACAGGAGCATGAACTCGACCGGCGATTGGCGTTGATGAAAAAGAATCCGAAACGCGCGCTGCCGTGGGCGGAGGCGAAGCAGCGGATTTTGAAACGCCATGGATTCGCACAATGACGAGCGGATTCACGATTCAGCCGGAAGCGGCGGACGAGGCGAACGCCGCGTTCAACTGGTATGAAAACCAGCAGCCGGGACTGGGCGACGAATTTTATCGTGAATTGACGCGCGGCTTTGAATTGATTTTGGAGAATCCATTGTTGTCGCGCATCGCTTATCGCGGCCTGCGGAAAAGAAAGTTAAATCGTTTTCCGTATCTGGTTGTTTATCAAGTGACCGACGAGGAAGTGTCGGTGGTGTCGGTTTTTCATGGAAGCCGAAATCCGGCAGTTTGGAAACGTCGCGCGGCAAAATAAATCACCTTTGAAATTATGATCACCGAAATCGCATTCACCGGCACGCCGGTCACGGACATCAAACGCGCGCGCGAATTTTATGAAGGCGTGCTCGGCCTCAAGCCGGCCATGGAATCCGCCGGCGGCATGTGGATCGAATACGAAATTGGTAATGGCACGTTTGCCATCGGCTGTTACGGTGACCAATGGAAGCCGTCCAAGGATGGAACGGGCATCGCGTTTGAAGTGGACGATTTTGACGCAGAGATCGCGCGCCTGAAATCGCTGGGCGTAAAATTTTCCCTGGAACCGATGCCCACGCCGATCTGTCATTTCGCCATCATCAGCGATCCCGACGGAAACAATATTTTCATCCACAAACGCAAAGCGAAGTAAATTTTCTCATGTCAATCCTCGTCACTCCCAACACCAAGGTTCTCGTCCAAGGCATCACCGGCAGCTTTGGCGCGAAGCACGCGCAACTCTCGATGGATTACGGCACGCACATCGTCGCCGGCGTCACGCCCGGCAAAGGCGGACAATTCTTCGAGCATGGCGGCAAGAAAGTTCCGATCTTCGACACCGTGGCCGACGCGGTGAAACAATCCGGCGCGACTGCGAGCGCGGTTTTTGTCCCGCCGCCATTTGCGGCTGACGCAATTCTCGAAGGCGCGGATGCCGGATTGGAACTTGTGGTCGCCATCACGGAAGGAATTCCTGTGCGCGACATGGTTCGCGTGAAACGCGCGCTGCAAGGCAATCTTAAGACGCGGCTCATCGGACCGAATTGTCCCGGCGTCGTCACGCCCGGCGAAGGCAAAGATTCTTACGGCGGTTGCCGCATCGGCATCGCGCCCGGTTATATTCACAAAAAAGGAAACATCGGCGTCGTCTCGCGCAGCGGCACGTTGACTTACGAAGCGGTCTGGCAATTGACTTCGCGCGGCGTTGGCCAATCCACTTGCGTCGGCATCGGCGGCGATCCGGTCAATGGAACTTCGCATCTCGACGTGATAAAACTTTTCAACGACGATCCTGAAACACATGGAATAATAATGATTGGTGAAATCGGCGGCAGCGCGGAAGAAGAAGCCGCCGAGTGGATAAAAGCGAACTGCAAAAAACCCGTCGCCGGATTCATCGCCGGCGCGACCGCTCCGCCCGGGCGCCGCATGGGCCACGCGGGTGCCATCGTGAGCGGCGGCAAAGGAACTGCGGAGGCGAAGATTGCGGCGTTCAAGGCCGCTGGCATCGGTATCGCCGTGACGCCGAGCGAAATGGCGGACACGCTGTTGAAGATGATGTAACGTCATTGAATCATGAATTGTTAAATCGGTTCAACGATACACGATTCAACGCTTCAACGATTTTGTGGGCTACATTGATTTCATCCTGAATCTCGCGGGCTTGCTGCTGTGGGTCAAATGGCGCTCCCTGCCGTTTGATCCCATCCATAAACGGACGCCCGCCACGCTCGTCGGCACGTTGCGCCGCGCCGCGCCGTCGCATTTCCGGCGCTGGCATTTGCTGGCGGGAATTGTCGCGCTGCTAATTTTGCGCGCGATGATTTACCGGCAGCTCGGCCCGGCGATGCACTGGACGGGCAGGCTGGATTTGGGCGTCGTCACAATTTCATTCCGCAGCGATTTATTCGGGCGAATGCTTTTGTTTTCAATTTGCAGTTTCGGACTGACACTTGGAATTTTTTACCTGTGGCTGCTGCTGCTTTCATTTCTGACCGGGAAATCCTCAAATCCAGGACCGATCTGCCGGCTGGTGCGAATGCAACTGGGCGGCGTTGACAGTTGGCCGCGTTGGGCAAAGGTTATTTTGCCATTCGTCTTTACGGTGTTGATTTGGTGGCTGGCAAGCTGGGTATTCGGTTGGCTGGCGATTATTCCCAAGCCGGTTTCCGTCGCCCACCACATGGAAGAATCACTGCTCATCGGTTGCAGCAGTTACCTGGTCTGGAAATTTATCGCCGCCACGCTGCTCGTGCTGCATTTGCTGAACACTTATGTTTATTTCGGGAAACATCCGTTCTGGAATTATGTCAATGTGGCCGCGCAAACGTTGCTCTCGCCCTTGCGGAAAATTCCTTTGCGCGCGGGCAGGGTGGATTTTGCGCCGGTAGTGGGAATTGCCATTATTTTTTTCGCGGCGGAACTAGCGGAACGCGGCCTCGTCTGGCTTTACGCGCGGCTGCCGTTTTGAAAGCCGTCAGTCCGTTTTCGCCTTGGGAAGTTTTATCGTGACGGTCGTGCCGGAACCTTTCTGGCCTTCAATCAAAAGCGTGCCGCCGTGCAATTCCGCAAGTCGTTTGGCGATGACCAGTCCCATGCCTAGCCCCTGCTGGTCCTGCATCTTGCGGTCGAACTGCATATACGCGCCAATGCGTTTGATCTGCTCGGTCGAAAATCCGCGGCCCTGATCGGTGACGGAAATTTCCATGCCGTTGAACGCCTCAACCAACCTGACACGCACCGGCGAACCGGCCTCGGAAAATTTGAAGGCATTCTGCACCAGTTCGTTCACGATCTTGCTGAAATACTCCTCGGACATCGGCACGGAAACATCCACCGCCTCGATCTTCAGATCGTTCAAGCGCACGGCCTGCACCGCCTGCGCCCCGGCGATTTTTTTGATGAGCGACGCCGGCTGCTCCGTTTTTCCAATCCGCAGCGCGTTGACATTTTTTGGATCGGCGGCAATTAACTCCAACTGCGCGTAGATCAAAAAGTTTTCGATGAGCCGTTCGAGCCGCTGGCTGGACTTGAAAATTTCCTGACCCATCTCCGCGATTTCGTCCGGCTTGAGCGTGGCTGCGGACGTGGCCAGCATTTCCGCGTTCGATAAAATTCCATTGAGCGGCGTGCGCATTTCATGCGGCATCATCAGGCTGATGTTGTCGCGCAAATGGGCGAGTTTGCGCTCGGCCTCATCATGCACAGTCTGGGATTTTTTCAGGCGCGCTTCCACGGCGGCGTAAAGCACCTCCGTCGTGAACGGCTTGGGCAGATAATCGTCCGCGCCCAGTTCCATGCCGTGCCGCATCCCGGCGTTGTCGGCGAGGCCGGTCATCAGGATGAACGGAATTGCGGCGGTCGGCGCCTCGGTGCGGAGTGCGGCGAGCGTGAGATAGCCGTCCACCTTGCCCATGTTGACATCGCAAAGGATGAGGTCGGGCAATTCCGCGCGCGCCTTTTCGATGCCGTCATGGCCATTGTGCGCCTCGATGACCTCGTAGCCGCGCTGCCGCAGCGCAAGCTGTATCATTTCACGCAACCATTCTTCGTCGTCAATAACCAGGATTTTTTTCATCGGTAAAAGATTGAACTACCAGCAAAAATCATGCCTTTCAACGCAGCCAAAGCGAATCTTCGTGAAATATCACAAATTGAAAAATGCTGCGGAATTATTTCCGCTCGTCCAGCGGGACGTAATGGTTAAGCGTGCGCCCCGTATAAATCTGGCGCGGACGATAGATGCGGCTCTTCGGCTCTTCCATGATTTCCTTGTAATTCGCGATCCAGCCGGGCATCCGGCCAATCGCAAAAATCACGGTGAACATCTCCACCGGAATGCCGATGGCGCGCATGATGATGCCGCTGTAAAAATCCACGTTCGGATAAAGTTTGCGTTCCACGAAGTAGGAATCCTTCAATGCCGCCTCTTCCAGCTTCTTCGCAATGTCCAATAATGGGTCAGCGATGTGCAGCTTCGACAGCACATCGTCGCACGCCTTTTTGATGATGGTCGCGCGCGGATCGTGATTTTTATAAACGCGATGGCCGAAGCCCATGAGTTTTTTGCCGCTGTTTTTGTCCTTCGCCGCCGTGATGAATTTCGAGCCGTCGTCGCCGGAGTTATGAATATCCGCGAGCATTTCCAAAACCGCCTGATTCGCGCCGCCGTGCAACGGTCCCCAAAGCGCGCACACGCCGGAAGCCGCCGACGCAAAAAGATTTGCCTGCGACGAAGCCACCATGCGGACGGTCGAAGTCGAACAATTCTGTTCGTGATCCGCGTGCAGCAGAAAAATCAAATCCAACGCCTTGACCACTTCAGGCTTGATCTCGAAATCTTCATACGGCATCGAGAACAGCATGTGCAAAAAGTTCGCAGTGTATTTGTAAGTCTGCTTCGGATAAATCAAAGGCAGCCCGTGCGATTTCCGATACGAATATGCCGCGATCGTCCGCACCTGCGAAATTAATTTTGCGACATACAAATCGAATTGTTTCGTCTTGCCCCATTTCCAGTTCATCAAGCCCTCATCGAAACAACTCGCCGCGTTGATCATCGAGGACAGAATCGCCATCGGATGCGCGCCGGTGGGAAAGCCCTCGAAATGATACTTCATGTCTTCGTGCAAAAACTGGTGTTCCGCCAGCACGTCCGAAAAATTCTTTAATTGCGCGCGGTTCGGCAGTTCGCCATAAATGATCAGGTAAGCTGTCTCGATGAAATTGGATTTTTCCGCCAGTTCCTCGATTGGAATTCCGCGATAGCGCAAAATCCCCTTGTCGCCGTCAATGAACGTGATCTTGCTCGTGCAGGAACCCGTGTTGCCGTAGCCGTCGTCGAGCGTGATGTAGCCGGTATTCGCGCGCAGTGACGAAACGTCCACCGCCTTTTCACCTTCACTGCCCTCAACCGTCGGCAGCGTGAAAACTTTTCCGTCCAGTTCCAGTTTCGCCTCTTTGTTCATTAACTTCCTTATCGCATTTATTCCCGTTTCTGGAAATCTGCCGTTGAAATGAAAAAATGGCAAGCCGCGAAATTCATATTTAACAAAATTCATGCAACGGTTTAGGGGGCGCGGTGTTCCAATTTATGTGCCATGAAAAAACTTGCCATCATCGGATTCACTTTAGGGTCATTAATTGTTGCCATACTGATTTTCTTGCACTATCAGAAGCATCCAAGCGATTCAATGATTCGTCGGAAACTGATAGGGACATGGAATGTGAATATTGCAGATGGTCGTGTTAGGACATTAATGATGAGTTCAGATGGGCATTGGACAGAACAGATTGCTGGAAAGATAAGAACGGGCAGATTGGACGGGACATGGCAGGTCAGGGATGGTGTCCTGATTAACACGCTCACAAATAACGATTTGGATATGCAGGTTCCATCCACGCATAGTTCCCGCATCATTCGGATAGATAGCCACGAGTATATTTTGCAGTCCGAAAATGGAAAAGCACAGATAATCTTTAAGAAAATCGAGCCATGACAATTCCCAACTAGACAGGCTGCAAATTTCTTTCATGCGACAAAATTTCTTTTCTTTCGCCGTGTGCGCCTTAACTTGCGGGGACGCAAATGGGATTAAAACTGTTCAACACGCTTTCGCGCTCCGTTCAGGATTTCGCGCCGCTCGCTCCGCCCAAAGTCGGAATGTATTGCTGCGGGCCGACCGTCTATGACTTCGCGCACATCGGCAACTGGCGCACGTTCGTCTTCGCCGATCTCGTCCGACGTTATCTGGAATTCAAAAATTTCCAGGTCACGCACGTCATGAACATCACGGACATTGAGGACAAAATTATCAAGGCCGTCAATTCAACAAGTCCAAAGTCCAAAGTCCAAAGTCCAAAGTCCGACAATTTAACAATTCAACGATTTAACGATTTAGCGCCTTTACGCGAATTCACCGGCACAATTGAAACCGCGTTCTTCGCGGACATGAAAGCGCTGAATTGCCTTTCGCCGCATCAAACCCCGCGCGCCACCGAGCACATTCTCGAAATCATCTCGCTCATCGAAAAACTCATCGCGCGCGGCATCGCCTACAAAGCCAGCGATGGATCGGTTTATTTTTCAATCGAAAAATATCGCGGCTGCGGCTGCAATTACGGCCAGTTGCTGAAACTGAATTTCGACGAAATGCGCGCGGGCGAACGAACCAATAGCGACGACTACGCGAAAGAATCCATCGCCGATTTCGCGCTCTGGAAATCCCGTGCGCCGGACGACGGCGAGATTTTCTGGCCGAGTCCGTTCGGCGAAGGCCGACCCGGCTGGCACATCGAATGCAGCGCGATGAGCATGAAAATCCTCGGTGCGAGTTTCGACCTGCATCTCGGCGGCGAGGATTTGATTTTTCCGCATCACGAGGACGAAATCGCGCAAAGCGAAGGCGCGACGCAAAAACCGTTCGTGAAATACTGGATGCATGGTGCGCATCTTTTGGTCGAAGGAAAAAAAATGAGCAAGTCGCTCGGAAATTTTTTTACACTGCGCGATTTGCTAGCCAAAGGTTTTACTGGCCGCGAGATTCGTTACCTGCTTCTCACCGCGCATTATCGCGAAACTTTTAATTTCACGATCGAAGGTTTGGCTGGCGCGAAAACCGCGCTCGCCCGCATTGACGAATCTGTTGGAAGGCTGCGCGAAATTGCCGGTAATACGATGGCCGATCCTCAATACAATTCGGATTTGTTGAGCGAATTTTCCGGTGCGCTTGATGACGACTTAAATGTCGCGCGTGCTTGGGCTTCCGTTTTCAAATGGGTTCGCGAAAACAACCATTTTTACATTGCCATGCAGAATTCAGAAGAAATAACTCCTAAAAGCCGCACGTCGGCGGCATCAGAACTTGCTGCGTGGGAAAAAGTTGATTCCGTCCTCGGCATCGGCGCAAAATCCGAGACGGAAGTTCAGGCGGAAATTCTGGCATTGGCCGAAGCGCGCGTTGCCGCCAAAAAAGCGAAAGATTTCAGACGCGCCGACGAAATCCGCGATGAATTAAAATCCAAAGGCTGGCTCATTGAAGATTCGCCGAAAGGATTCAAATTGAAAAAACTGTAGCGGCGGTCTGTGACCGCCGGGCGACGCTCACAGAGCGCCGCTACAAAATATGAAAGGTCTGTTCATCACATTTGAAGGCACGGAAGGCTGCGGCAAATCCACGCAGATTGCGCTGCTTGCCGACCGGCTGCACAAACTCAATTATCGCGATGTGATTGTTTTGCGCGAACCCGGCGGCACGCCCATCGGCGAGGAGATCCGCCATACGCTCAAGCACAGCCAGCAGAATCACGCGATGACCGCCGAGGCGGAACTGCTTTTGATGAACGCCAGCCGCGCGCAACTCGTCCGTGAAATCATCCGTCCCGCGCTTGCCGCCGGGAAAATTATTTTGTGCGACCGTTTTTATGATTCGTCCATCGCCTATCAGGGTTATGGACGCGAACTGGATTTGCCGTCGGTGAAAAACATGATTGATTTTGCCGTCGGCGACACGCGCCCGAATTTGACGCTGTTGCTTTCCGTGCCGGTGGAAATCAGCGAAGCGCGCCGCGCCGCCCGCAAGGAGTCCATGCTGTTCGATATGCCGGTGCCTGACAAAAAAGTTCCGCTAAAATTGCCGTTCGCTGAACCGGCGCGCGACCGGATGGAAGAAGCGGACCGCGATTTTTTCGAGCGCGTCGCCAAAGGTTTCAAGGCGATTGCCGCCGCCGAACCAAATCGGGTGCGCGTTGTGGACAGTTCAAGTTCGGTTGAAAACACGTTCGCAAAAATCTGGGAATTGGTTCAGCAGGTTTTGCCGAAAACAGGAAGATGGTGAACGCGCTTGCCGAATTTTCCACAACGAATACTTTTATCGCATGATCGAAAACACCATTGGCGAAATTGAGGCGAAGATTCACGGCGCGGATTCCGTCAGCGACGAGCACAAACGCGAATTGCTCCAACTGATCGCAAAATTGAAAATAGAAATCGCCGGACGCGACAAACCAAATCTCACGCCGCTGAAAAATTCCGTTGAGGAATTGCGCGTGTCAGTCGAAGGCTTCGAGCAATCGCATCCGAAATTGGTTCAGGCCGTCAACGGCATCAGTAACACACTGTCGAATCTGGGGATTTAATCTTCGCGCGGCTCCAGCTTTGCGATTGCCGCCATGATTTCGTCCGCGATTTTCTGATAAATTTCCTTCAGGCGCGGCTTGGAACAATCTTTCGCCTCCGCACGCAATTTTTCAAAACGCATCGGCTCGCCGTATTTCACGGCAACGCGGACTAGACGCGGAAATTTATGATTTCGTCCGAACGCCTCGAATGTTCCAAATGTCCGCACCGGAACCACCGGCACGCTGGATTTGATGACCGTCAGCCCGATGCCCGAACGCGCCGGTTGCAATTTACCGTCGAGTGTGCGCGTGCCTTCGGGAAATAAAATGATGCCGCCACCCGCCAGCAACCGGTTCAAAATTTCCCGCAATCCCGCCGCGCCGCCGCCATCGCGGTCAACCGGCACGGAATTCCACGAACGCAACAGCGCGCCAATCCCCGGAAACCGGAAAAGAGATTCGCGCGCCAGATAATTGATGTCGCGATGCAATCCCGAACCGACCAGCGGCGGATCGAGAAAACTCGCGTGATTCGAGGCGATGATGACGCCGCCTTTCAATGGGACGCGCTCTGGATTGAACACACTCCAGCGGAAATAAACCGCGAACATCGCGCGGAAAAAACTCCAGCCAAGTCTGTAACTTAAATTCATTATTTAACCACCAAGACACAAAGACACCAAGCCTCGGTAAATAATTTTCCCCTTGGTGCCTTGGTGTCTTGGTGGTTCATTTTTTCCCTGAAAGTTGTTTTTGGATTTCCGCCAAAAGCAAACCGCTCGTCTGCTCGGAAGTCATGTGCGAATTGTTTATCACCTTTGCGCCAAGCGCAATCATCAGCGGCGCGCTCGCACGCTGGCTGTCGCGCTGGTCGCGCATGGCGAGATTTTCATCCACGCCATCGGCGGCGCGGCGACGCGAGCGCTCTTCCAATTGCGCGTCGAGATAAAATTTGAAATCCGTTTCGGGAAAAACATTCGTGCCGATGTCGCGGCCTTCCATCACGAGATCGCCGAACTGGATGCACTCGCGCTGTTTTTTCTTCATCCATTCGCGCACCTTCGGAACTGCCGCGACGTGCGAGACCGCCGCGCTCGTCTCGGCCGTGCGCATTTCTTTTTCGGGAAAATAACTGTCCACGAGCAGATGCACGACACGCAGATGATTTTTCTCCACGCAGCACAGATCGGTTTTCCAACGGCGGCACGCATTGGCAACCGCCTTCGCGTCGTGGACATCCACGCGCTTTTGCAGGCAATGCCACGCCAGCGTG
>DATAUQ010000121.1:0-2838 GCA_036268155.1 Verrucomicrobiia bacterium
ATTCGTGCGCCTGCCGGATCAAACGCTGGTTGACCGCCTGCAGGAACGGCTCAACGTGTCCCGTGATTTGTTTCCAGGAACAATTTGGGTTTTCGTTCGGCGGGCCGTTTGAGTCCGGCCTCGCCACCTTTGATTCGGCAGCCAGCATTCGCCTGAATCTACTTTCGCAGCTTGATTGAGTCAAACTTGTTGTAATAATTCGGTTAAAAATAAAATCGTCTTGATAAAAAGTTTTTGCAGGCGCAAAGTCGAATTGTAAATATGCTATGAAAGACTCTGCACCGCATTACCAACTCTGGGTCGGATTTTGGGCAGGCGTTGGAGGATTTTTGGCCGTAGCGTTTTGCACATGGTTAGCCACACGTATTCCACAGTGGCGAGAGGCGATAATAGATACAGTTTTTCGCCTTATCCCTTCAAACGGAGCTATATGGCTTATGAGTATAGCTTTATTTCTTGGAGGCATTTTAATTTTTGTCTGTGCCTGTATTCTTTCATTTAGAGGTTTGATTCACCGCTTGGAAACAGATCAAGCTACGTTAGATGATATTCGCGTTGCGGCCATGTTAAGTTCATTGAAAAAATAGGCGGCAAGAATTTCTAAATAAAAAACGCGAACAGCTTTCGCCATTCGCGCTTGATGAATTAAATTTGCGATTACGACTTCGGAGCCATTTCCTGATCGCGGTCTTCCATCGCGGCTTTGCGCGACAAACGCACGCGGCCTTTTTCGTCCACGCCGAGGCATTTGACGGTGATGTCGTCGCCGACCTTCACGATGTCTTCGGTGTTCTTCACGCGGAAATTTGCAAGTTCGCTGATGTGAACCAAGCCGTCCTTGCCGGGCAAAAATTCGACGAACGCGCCGAATTCCTTCACCGTGACAACTTTGCCGCGATAAATTTTCCCGATCTCGGCTTCTGCCGTCATGCCGGTGATCGCGTCTTTCGCGATCTTCATGCCTTCGGGCGAAACGGAGAAAATGTTCACCGTGCCGTCGTCCTCAATGTTAATTTCGCAACCGGATTCCTCGACGAGGCGCTTGATATTTTTCCCGCCCGGCCCGATGAGCGCACCGATTTTTTCGGGATTGATCTTCACGATCTCAATGCGTGGCGCGTATTTGCTCAATTCCGTGCGCGGCGCGGCGAGTGTCTTGGCCATTTCCGCCAAAATGTGCATCCGCGCGACGCGGGCTTTTTCAACCGTCTCAACCATGAGCGCGAACGGAATTCCTTTCAGCTTGAGGTCGAGTTGGAAACCGGTGATGCCTTTTTCCGTTCCGGCAATTTTGCAATCCATGTCACAGTAATGATCTTCCCAGCCGATGATGTCGGTGAGCAGTTGGTATTTGGAAATTTTCTCGCCGCTGTATTCGGCGCAGATGCCGACGCTGATGCCAGCCACCGGACGAATCATCGGGACGCCAGCGTCCATGAGCGCCAGCGTACCGCCGCAGACAGACGCCATCGAGGTCGAGCCGTTTGATTCCATAATCTCGCTCGTCACGCGGACAGCGTAGGGATAATCCTTCGGCAACATTGACTCAATCGAGCGTTCCGCCAAAGCGCCGTGACCGATTTCGCGACGGCCGGGGCCGGAAATTCTTCCAGTTTCGCCGACGGAAAAATTCGGGAAGTTGTAATGCAAAATAAATTTCTTCTCGGTTTCGCCGCCGGTGTAGGAATCAAATTCCTGCGTGTCGTCGCCGGTGCCGAGCGTCGCAAGCGTGACGGCTTGCGTTTCGCCGCGCGAGAAAATCGCCGAACCGTGCGCTCGCGGCAGAATTCCGACTTCGCTGGAAATCGGACGCACGACGTCAAAGGTGCGACCGTCAAGACGCTTGCCGCTTTCCAAAATCAATTTGCGGACGGCTTCTTTTTGGATGTAATAAAATGCGTCCTTGATGACAAACTCTGTGACTTTTTCCGCGCCGAATTTTTCGACGAGCTTCGTGCCGACTTCGTCCTGAATCGCTTTGCAGGCATTTTCGCGGGCAAGTTTGCCGGGCGTGAGCAGCGCGGGAACGAAGCGGTCGCCAGCGAGCGTTTTTGCCTCGTGCAAAATTTCGTCAGGAACAATGTTCAGCGTGATTTCGCGTTTCTTCTTGCCGGCTTTCGCGACCAGTTCCTTTTGCGCGGCAATGATTGGCTGGATGACTTCCTGCGCGTATTTCAACGCCGCATTGAAATCGGCTTCCGTGATTTCCTTCGCCGCGCCTTCATACATCACGATGTCTTTGTCGTTGCCTACATAAACGAGGTCAAGGTCGCTTTCGGCCATTTCAGCGTGCGTGGGATTCGCGACCAATTTTCCGCCGATGCGACCGACGCGAACTGCGCCGAGCGGCCCAGCCCACGGAATGTCGCTGACCATCAACGCTGCGCTTGCACCGATGATGCTCAAAATGTCGGGATCATTTTCGCCGTCCGCGCTCAACAGCACGGTCTGGACTTGCACTTCGTTATACCAGCCTTTCGGGAACAGCGGACGGATCGGACGGTCGGTCAAACGGCAGGTGAGAATTTCTTTTTCCGTGGGACGACCTTCGCGCTTAAAATAGCCGCCCGGAAATTTTCCGGCGGCGGCGGCTTTTTCGCGATAGTCAACGGTCAGCGGGAAAAAATCCTGGCCGGGTTTGGCCTTGGTCGCCGCGACGGCGGCGACGATGACGATGGTTTCGCCTAGTTGGACGGTCACGGCGCCGTCGGCCTGTTTGGCGAGTTTGCCTGTTTCAATGGTAATTTGTTTGTCGCCTAAGGCGGCGGTAACTTTTTGTGACATAATGTTCTACCGCCACCCCCCGAGGAACTTCAGTGAACCCCGATAAAGCTCGGA
>DATAUQ010000122.1:0-5317 GCA_036268155.1 Verrucomicrobiia bacterium
CGTGGATTCCAAGTCGCGCGCCGAGGTGATGCAGATCACGGACATTTTCCGCGCGAAAATCGTGGACGTGCAGCCCAAGTCGCTCACCATCGAGATCACCGGCAACGACAGCAAGGTGGAAAAATTCCTCGACCTGATGAAGACGTTCGGCGTGCAGGAGATCACGCGCACGGGCAAGGCGGCGTTGCCGAGGAAATAATTTATGCCGCCGCAAATCAATCAAATCACATACGGCGTCGGTTTCGGAACTGTGCTGGCGATTGTTTGTTCGTGGCAGCGCAATCGTTCGATTCTTTGGGCGATGCTGCACGGAATTTTTTCCTGGTTCTATGTGATTTATTTCGCCGCCACGCGCAGAAGTGACGAGACAAAATAACTTTCCTGCAATGAAAATTCATCCGTCGAACTTCATTGCTCTTATAGTTTTTGTCACGCTGCTAATTTATTTCTTCAAGCAGCGTGCTTATGCCGCCATGTCTGACACGCATGACCTCAAGAAGCAAATTGACCAAACGGGCACTGGCTATTTGGCAGACCATTCCAACGGAGCTTTGGTCATCGCTTTTTATCAACGCGGAAATAAATCGTTTCAAGGTTTTGGAAAAACCAGCGGTTCAAATGCAAATCCACCGGACGCGCGCACAATTTTTGAAATTGGTTCGGTGACGAAAAACTTCACGGCGACGATGCTGGCAAAAATGGCTGACGATGGTTCGGTAAAACTCGACGACCCAATCACCCTTTATCTGCCGAAAGATGTGGTTAGCCCAAAGAAAAACGGCCACGAGATTACTTTGGAAAATTTGGCAACGCACACTTCGGGATTGCCGCGCCTGCCCGAAAACCTTTTTGCAACGGTGAAAGACCAACGAAATCCGTATGCAAATTACACGACGGAAGATTTATACAAAAGTCTGGCTACTGTTCAATTGGCCGGCGAACCCGGCGAGAAATCGGTCTATTCCAACTACGGCTACGGTTTGCTCGGAAAGATTTTGGAACTGAAAGCCGGCAAGCCTTACGAAACTCTCATTCAAGAAATGATTTGCGTGCCGTTGGATTTGAAAAATACGACGACCAAACTGTCGGCGGAACAAAAGGAACAATTGACGCTGGGGCACAATTCAAAAGGTGAAATCGTGCCCAATTGGGATCAAGATGCAATGGCGCCGGCAGGAGCGATTTGTTCTGATGCCGAAGATATGCTGAAATTTATTGAAGCTAATCTTGGCAAAACAAATTCTGAAATTTCAAAGGCGTTAAATGTAACGCAAGAAGTTCATTTCAAAACAATCAGCGGCGGAATTGGACTCGGTTGGCAGATTAAGCAAATGGCTGGTGCCCCAACTGTTTTTTGGCACAACGGCGGCACTGGCGGTTATAGAAGTTTTGTCGGCTTTGACAAACAGAATCAAGTTGGCGTTGTCGTCCTTTCCAATTACGGCGATGCGAAAGATTCTTCGGTTGACCAAATGGGAATGAAACTTCTGAAAATCGGCTCAAAAGTTTCGTTGGAGTAAACCGTTGAAATTTGCAAATTGACCGCGTTCACCCGCATTGTTAGCCTTCGTGTCCATTTCAAATAATTTTATGTCAAAAGTATACACCGACAAAGACGCCGACCTCGGCGTGTTGAAAAACAAAACGCTGGCGATCCTCGGCTTCGGCTCGCAGGGCCACGCCCACGCGCTCAACCTCAAAGACAGCGGCCTGAAGGTTCTCATCGGACTTTATGAAGGCAGCAAATCCATTCCCGTCGCGAAGGAAAAAGGATTTGAAGTCGTCACCACCGCCGAAGCCGTCAAACGCGCCGACGTCATCATGGTCGCGCTGCCCGACACCAAACAGGCGAAGTGCTACAAGAAAGACATCGAGCCAAACCTGACTGCGGGCAAGACGCTCGTGTTCTCGCACGGTTTCTCAATTCATTTCAAAACGATTGTTCCGCCGAAAAACGTGAACATCATCATGGTCGCGCCGAAAGGTCCCGGCCACACCGTCCGCCGCCAATACACCGAAGGCAAAGGCGTTCCCTCGCTCATCGCCGTTTATCAAAACCCCGGCAAAGACGCGAAGAAGATCGCGCTCGCCTGGGCCAAAGGCATCGGCGGCACGCGCGCCGGCGTCCTTGAAACGAATTTCAAGGAAGAGACCGAAACCGATTTGTTCGGCGAACAAACTGTTTTGTGCGGCGGCGCAAGCGCGCTCGTGCAGGCCGGATTTGAAGTGCTCGTCGAAGCCGGTTACTCGCCCGAGATGGCCTACTTCGAATGTCTGCACGAATTGAAACTCATTGCTGATTTGATGAACGAAGCCGGCATCAGCGGTATGCGGTTTTCGATTTCCGAAACCGCCAAGTGGGGCGACGTGAGCGTCGGCCCGAAGATCATTGACGGCAGCGTGAAGAAACGCATGAAGGCCGCGCTCAAGGACATTCAGTCCGGCAAGTTCGCCAAAAACTGGGTTGCAGAATACGAAGGCGGCTACAAACGCTACAACGCGCTGCTCAAAAAGGGCGAGCAACATCCGATTGAAAAGACCGGTGCCAAGCTCCGCGCGATGATGCCGTGGATGAAAAAGCGTTCCATCAAAGGCGCGCAAGCTGCGTATTGATTTCTAATTTCGGTATTACGATTTCCGATTGAAATAAAAAAGCCGCTGGAGAAATCCAGCGGCTTTTGTGTTTCGTAGAATTCCCGCGCATTCGTTATTTCGCATCCGCCGCGACGAGTTCATCGCAGGTCTGGTTGAAAAATTTCACGCACTGCGCGATTTCAGGGCTGGAGTTATCCCAGTGATATTCGTATTCCACGCAGAACGCGCCGTGGAAATTTTGCCGTTTCAATTCGGCCATCAATTCTTTCGTCTTGCCGACGCCGGTTCCCCACGGCACGTCGTGGGCGCTGGGTCCCATTTCGTTGAGGTCTTTGAAATGGAGACAAATGATGTGACCGTCCAGTTTCTTGATGCACTCCAGCGGGTCTAGCCCTGAACGCATCCAATGGCCGACATCCGCGCACGCGCCCATCAACGGCGTGCGGCCTTTGATCGCCGCCAAAACGAAATCAGGGTTCCAGTAAATCGAATGGCCTTTGGGATGGTCATGGATGGCGACCTTGATGTTGTATTCTTTGCAGAGTTTTTCGACGGTGTCCAAAGCGTTGGTTTCCGGCTCTGAAACCAAAATTCCGATGCCCCATTTTTTGGCGAACTCAAAAACTTTGCGGCACTTGGCCTCGTCGGCGGGCAATTGCACCACGCCCATGTTCACGAAATTGCCGAAGCCGTCGGCCTTGAGTTTTTGGTCAATGGAGGCGCGTTGTTCGTCCGTAAGATTGAGCGTGCCGATCTTTTCCCCATCAAGCGTGACCGTGCCGGAAACACTCATGTATTTGATGCCCAACGCGGCGGTCATGTCAATCGCCTGAAAGATGGGAAATCTTTGAAGAGTGTAGGAATGAACCGCCAACTGCCAGCCGAGTTTGTCGGCGGAAGCGGTGTTGTTGGTTGTCACTTGCGCCTGTATGCCGATGGAAAGCAAAATTCCCATCGCAAATAATAACAGTTTTTTCATGGTGGATTTTTTGGTGATTAAGTTTGATGGATGATTTGATGGACGCTAGCAAAACACTTTTGGTTTCGGCAATTTTAATCTGTAGATTTTTTGAAACCATGTTTGCCGTGCGGGCGTCAAGCAATTATCCTGAACGCAATTCCACCAACGGTTTCAAACCAAACCATGAAATGCAAAATTGATTTTCGGCGGGCATTTGCCGTCATCGCAATTCTGGGGATTTCCGCAGCACTCACCACTTCGTGTTCGACCTGTTGCAAAAAATCCAGCGCCGCGCCGAACACACTCACGCCGCAGGAAAAGGCGGACGGCTGGAAATTGCTTTGGGACGGCAAAACCACCGACGGCTGGCGCAGTCCGAAGTCCGATGAATTTCCGCAAAAAAGCTGGAGCATCGCAGACGGCGTGCTGACGGTCGATCCCGGTTTGACCAACGGCGAAGCCGAGGCGCAATCCGGCGGCGACATCATCACGCGCGAACGCTACGCCAATTTTGAACTCGTCGCGGATTTCAAGACGACGTTCGGCTGCAACAGCGGCATCAAAATTTTTGTGCAGCCGAATCTTTCACCGATTGACAAAATCACGGGCAAACCCACCGGCGTCGGCTCCGCCATCGGCCTTGAATATCAGATTCTCGACGACGTGAATCATCCCGACGCAAAACTTGGCCACGACGGCGACCGCAAACTCGGCGCGCTCTATGATTTGATCCCGTGCGACCCGGACAAGCAGGTCAATCCCTTCGGCGAATGGAATCATGCGCGCATCGTTTCGCGCGGCACGCACGTCGAACATTGGCTCAACGGCAAAAAAATTCTCGAATACGATCGCGGTTCAGAGGCGTTCCGCACAGCGGTCGCGTTGAGCAAATTCAAGGACATTCCAAATTTCGGCGAATGGCCGGACGGCCACATTTTGTTGCAGGAACATGGCAGCGAAGTCTCGTTCCAGAACCTTAAAATCCGCAAATTGCCGGCAAATTAACCACCAAATAATCATCCAATGAAAATTCAATCACGTCGCAGTTTTATCAAGGCCGCCGTTCGCGGCGGTGTCGGACTCGCCATCCTCCCAAACATCATGCCGCGTTCGCTGTTCGCGGCGGATATGCCGAGCAAAAAAATCCACGTCGTGCAGATCGGCTGCGGCCGCCAGGGACGCGGCGACATGGGCGGCGTCATGGCTCAACCGCTGGCCCGCGTTGTGGGCGTGTGCGACCTGGATTCCATCCGTCTGGCCGCCGGCAAAAAAAATGTGGGAAATTTCTACACCAGAAAAGGCGAGTCGGACGTGACCGTGAAAACATTTGCCGACTACCGCGAAGTCCTGGCATCGCCGGACATTGACGCCGTCGTTGTCAGCGTGCCCGATTATTGGCACGCGCAAGTCGCCATCGAGGCGGCGATTGCAGGCAAACACATCTACGTTCAGAAACCGGTGACCTACAATATTGCCGAGTCCATCGCCTTGCGCACTGCAGTGCAGGCGAAGAAAGTCATTTTGCAGACCGGTTCACAACAGCGTTCGGAAAATCCTTTCTACGCGTTCCGCCCCGCCAGCGAGGCCGTGCGCAACGGCCGCATCGGCCAGTTGAAGACAGTCAAAATCGGCGTCGGCGCCGACAGACCCAGCGGCCACGCGCCCGCGCCCATGCCCGTGCCCGCGACGCTGGATTACGAACGATTGCTCGGCCCTGCGCCCGAACAACCCTACATGGAAGGCCGCATGCACCCGCAGAAC
>DATAUQ010000123.1:0-30775 GCA_036268155.1 Verrucomicrobiia bacterium
GAAGCGGATAATAAATATTCTGCTCCTCATCCCCATCCGTATCATCCGTAAGATAATTATTGATACGGTAATGGAGGGTCTCTGCGGCATAGTTGGTGCCAAATCGTTCCACGTAAATGGTCACCTGCGTCCATGGACTGACAGTGCCATCGTTGACATCCTCCGGAACCCGGTAGTTCGCTTTTTCAAAACTAAAAATGGCGTTGGTCGCTGGTATCATTACGATATTGGTAACCAGATTTGGAATAGTGTTTGTCGGCGCATCTGCAAAACCATTGGTGGATACTAGTTGACCCATGTCGGGACCATAAGGGTCGGCATTCACGTTCAATATCCTCACCATGGCCGTGCCGAAAATCGGATCCACGCGCGGCGGGGCCACGTCACCTGACTCCAACGGATCCAATTGCGCATTTGTCAACGTCACTGCGAAAACCGTGTTGGAGAAAACATCTCCTGAACCATTAAGAATCGGAATGAGAATGGTCTTGCTCATCTCGAAATCATCAAAGACCAGCGTGCCACTGACAGGCGCATAGTCTATGCCCGCAACGGCTGGCGCATCATT
Source organism: Verrucomicrobiia bacterium (assembly GCA_036268155.1). GTDB lineage: Bacteria > Verrucomicrobiota > Verrucomicrobiia > Limisphaerales > UBA11358 > UBA11358. The sequence goes on from DATAUQ010000123.1 coordinate 569, forward strand.
GGACGGCAGGGTAATCAGGCTGGTTCCATCTTCAGTCGAGTAATCCACCGTCACGCGGCCGGTGGAACCGGCCGGACGGGTCACCGTGACCAGCGCGCCTGGGGCATTGTAAGTGTAATAAGTCAAAACCGTTGAATTTTGAGCAGCCGTCAATCCTTCCGGTGGTTGACTTTCGGTTTGAGCCGTCTGGTAAAGCGGCAAGCCGGTCGTTGGATCAATGTCTTCCGAGGCAAAGCGGAAGACACCCGACGGCTTATATGTCCAACTCAATGAAAGCGTCCCGGTGGCGGGAGTTTTTGTGTCCACGGCAAAGTAGTAGGTCGTGCCGCCCTTGGCATTAAACCGCAGGCCACTGGATCCGTAATAAGGCAGGTTATATTCAATCAGCGGAGACCCAAACCCAAAATGTGACAGACCAATGTAATCAGCGCTCCCGCTTTCGTTATACTGCGGGAAGGTTGAAAGGCTGATCGGAAACAGATCGTCATTAGCCGCCACTTGATTGAGCATGGTCAGGCTGGTGCCACTGTAAACTGCCAGCACAGTATCAAAATTTGCAGCGACTATATTTGTTGTAAATATCGGTATAAAATTAGTGCCGAAACCGGAGAAGATGACATTCGTAAATAGGGTTGTGCTGCCAATGGTGTCCAAGGCCACTTCCCCGTCCGATGGAGCCGTCCATTGATACCAAAGAGGTTTATTGGGCGGAAATCCCGCCGTGCTCGGGGCGCCAATATCCGCGACAGCCAGCGAGTTGTCATTCGAAACCGTCCCGGAATCGCCGACCAACACCTGTGGTGTGGAGAAACTGTCCTGCGCCTTTCCGACGTTCATCATCAGGCCGACCAGAACCATCAGCGTCAAAATCAGGAAGCTGGCACCTCCCTTGAGGTTTCTCAACCCGGGACTTGTGAATTTTTTCATAATTTCTTTTGCCATGTTATTCACAGTGATTGCGGTTTCATTCAGCATACGCAAATTTTTTATAAAATTTCAAGGGCCGTTGGCCAAGATCGAATTAGGATCTACCCGCACCCGATAATATCGCGGCTGAACCGGATTGACGGGATCGGTCACAATGGCCGTTATCGGCCAGCCGCCCACCGGCGGCACAGTGCCGGCCGAAGTGAAATTCGTCAGAAGCAGCCAGTTTGCCGACACCAAGTTCGTATTATAAAAAACATAATTAGTCGCGCCCGGAATCGTCGCCCACTGGAGCTGCGCTTTCAACGGCGGCACATTGGTTAACGTCAGGATAAAGTTCACCTCGCCGGACACAAAAATCGGCGACGAATCGCTGGCATTGGGTATTCCATCCCCGTCCGAATCAATGATCGTGCTTTGCGCCAGCGCGGCATTGACGGCGTTGGTTGTGCCGCCAAAGACCAGATTGGTCGAACTGAAATATCCGTTATAGGCGGATACCCAGCGCAAGTGGTCGCTGTTTTTATGATTCAACTTGTCCGCCACGGAGACGCCGTTCTGGACGGCTTGCGCATAGTAAATCACCATGCCGGAATTATTGGTAAGCGCAGTCGGATTACCGTTGGCATCCCGGTTGGTCGCATAATCATCCAGTTCAAGATAGTCCACATAGAGCGCGTTGTTCGTGCCGATGCCGTTGAAAGTGAACTTACTGCTTGTCCCCCGCGCATCTAAATAAAGCCGGCCAATCGCCGCATTGTTTGTGTAACCGGCAACCGATGTGCCGGAGTTTGTGGCTGCCCAGATATTGATGACGTTCTTGTTGATGGGAGCAATGTTCGTAATGGTCGTGCCCAGCAAATCGCCGACGACTGGCTTTCTCGGCAGGTTCAATCCGAACGAACTTGCGCCGCCCACCGACCAGAAATTGCCGTTGGTCGGACTTGGTCCGGTGTCCGTAAGCAAATTCGTCACCTGCAATGTCAATGACCGGCCAGCCTGCAACATCAGGTTACTCACTACCAGACTGTCAGTTATGTTGGTAACGTCCCCCCCGGCGGTGATTAAACCATTTGTCAGCACTGTTGTCTGCGATTGCAAGATGAACGAATTGATGCCGTTGCTGATGGTTCCACTATTTTGAAAATAGTTTGCAAAAATTATTGAGCCTTGATCTGAAAGCAATCCATTGTTGATGAACGCCTCGTAAGGAACCTGCACCGTCGAAACATTCGTTGTCCCCGGAATAGAATCAATCCCGCCGGTAAGCGTGCCATGATTCCATGTCAAATGTGCCGAGGTCTCGGTTGTCGCAATTGAATTTCCAGTCGTGCCTCCCGCAATCGCCGTCACGGTAAAGGCATGATTCGTCAACGAACCGGCCGTGACTTGGGTGTTCGTCGTGGTTGCAGAACTATATTTGCTTCCAGAACCTGCGGCGTGATTGATCGCGGCAATGAAGTTGCTGATCGAGCCGTCAAACGTGGTGTCGATTTTAACCTGATTGGCCGTGGCATTGTGTAATACGTTAACAAAAGCATATTGTGTCGAACCGATTGTCACCTCGTCATTGTTTGCCACATTCGCCAACCCCGACTGTGAAAGGGTTCCCGTCGCCGCAACCGCCGGCGTGCCCGTCGTCACGGTAACGACAGTCGGACTGCTGATGAACTGGGCCAGATTCTGAAAACGAATCGCGCCATTGTTTGTCAGATTGCGCAAATTCGGAAGCGACGTTCCCCAAAAAATGTTGGCGGACTCAACATTTAATTCGCCGTCCACGGACGTCGCACCGTTGCCGGGCCCATTCGTCGTTACAGTAAAATTTTGCGCGTCCGCAGTAAAAGTGCGCGTGATGTTAAGCGCGTCGCTGATGACAATGCTGTTCGTGCCGTGCAAAATCAAATCCTGCACTTGGGCGAGGGTGGTGGGAGTCAACTGGCTGCCGACTATCAAGACGCGGAAGTCGTTGGTCACGCCGGTGGCATCCACCGTAAGCCAGCGCGTGCTCCAAGCCTGGACATTGCCGCCCCAGTTCGGGATTTGCGGCGACAACAAATTGGATACTGTCAGGAATCCGTTGGTAACGCCCAAGTTGAGGTCGGAATAAGGCGATTGAATCAACGCACCACCGCTGCCGTCGAATTGATTGGTTGATTGCACCGACAAATAGTTGGGGCCGGTGATTTGCGCAAGGTCAAGGTTCAATTCATTGGCAGCGGAGATTTGAATGCGGCCCGGCAAGTTGGTGATCGAGTGGTTGGCATCTTGAATACTGTTGGTGCTTACCGTGGTCGAGGTCAGTTGCACATTGGCAAATGCGTATCTATTGGTAAGTGTGCCGGATGGAAACACATTGAGAAATCCGGGCGGGGCTGGCACCACTCCAATGGGCAGTTGCGTGCTGCTTTCAGTAAAGGTAAAATTGTCCGGATATCCATTGATGAGCGCCACGTTGGTGGTCGCACCGAGGGCATAATCGTCGTTAAGATAAAGATAATTGTTAAAAAAATTGCCACTCGCAGCATCCTGATATGAGCCAACCCATTCAATAGTGACACTGCCATTGCCAAATCCGATGCCGGCGGTGTTGAAATAAACATTGTAAGAAACATTGGAACCACTGGTGTCCTGAATGAACACCGCCCGGGTAATTACATTGCTCGTCCCCAAACCTTGTTGATTGAAATATGCGGTCGAATTGGTCAGTTCCAAAATGAATGGAGGAACGTAAAAGAAGGCCGATTCGGCAAAATTTGGCCCCAAAAAAGCGCTTGGATCCCAAAAATTCGTGTTCAATCCAAAATCTCCTGAACCGAAAGCATTTGCGCTGGCCCCTTCTTCGAGCAGCGTGCTGCGGCTCAAGTCCACGTTTTGCCCGGTGAACCGCATCAGCCCGTCCAAGCCCACATCCACAGTTCCAGAGTTCACGATGTTGGTCGCGTTAACGAGGCATTGAGGTAGGCCATCAACAAAAAAGAAAAGCTGTCCCGCAAAAACGTCGCCCGTGTTGTTGGTGGAACCGCAACTAACTGTGCCCGGATTGTAAAAGCTGCCGGACATTGTCCGCAATCCGGTGCTGGTGGATTGGTTGTCAAAATTGAAACCAGTGTTGGCCGCCATTGAACCGATATTGGTGTAATTGATAGTGTCAGACGTCTCGTAAAAGGGCTGGGTGGCCGAGAATGTTGTGAAATTAATGGTGAAGGAACCGCTGTTGACAAAATTGGTGGCGTCAATCACTGGCGGAAAATTTTCCGTGCCGGGATAACTGACGATGCCATCGTTTTGATAGAGCGCATCAGCCGCCGATGCCACGCGCGCCAGCGACAAAACCAGCAGCACGCACAAGAATGGCAATCGTATTAAACGGTTCATGCTGTGCATCGGGTGATTATGGTATGCTGTGCCGTTCATTGGATGATGATTGAGTAATTCCACTGCACGGAGCGCGATAAAGAATCAGTCAGTTGCAAAATGAAATCAAATGTGCCGGATTGGGTAGGAGTGCCCGAGAGCGTTGCCGTGTTGTCGGGATTGGACACGATGGAAAGCCCTGGCGGCAACCCTCCCGGAGCCGACCAAGTGAAAGGCGGTGAAAATGCCCCGCCCGTCGCTGTAAAGGTCGTGGTTGGATACGATATGCCTTTCGTCCCATTCGATAAAACAGGCGGAGGAGGAGAAATTTGAACGAGAATCATATTCCCCAAATTGTCGATTGAGGCTCCATCAGGATAGACCACCGGGGCATTGGTCGTGCCGTCGTATGAGGCCCAGACAAAATATGCAAGGTAGAATAAATCAGACACATCGCCACCGGGTGTCTCTGTGAAATAGGGCGTGCCATCCAGCACATTATCAAGGACTGTTTCATTAAAGAAAACTGGGCCGACTTTATTGAAGGTAATCGTGGTGGACGGGGTAATCACCCCCGGACCGGCCAAGCCGGGAAGGACGTTGGCCTGGTCAAAATTGAGATTGCGCTGAAAAGTAGGGACGGAAGGAATCACACCGGGACCGGGAACCAGATCGGCAGCAGAAAATGTAAAGTCAGGCGTGGTCACTACGCGCTGGAAATGTTGCAACATCGCCTGACTGTTGGTCACAAAAACCATCGTGTAATTATTGGTGATGGGCTGGAAGAACTGGCCGAGTAGCGAGTCAAAGCTGCTCTTCACAAACTTCATGTTCTCTATGCCCGGATAGAGTCCGGTGCTGGCAGCCACAGTTCCACAAATAACAGGCTGCGCGAGAAACTGGCGGTTGGTGAAAGAGGTGATGATGCTTTGGGAATCCACAAAGCCGTTTGCATTGGTGGCGGTCGTGAGAACATTGGTGGTCCTGATCACCCCGTTGTTGCCCGAATTAGTTTGAACAATAATTAATCCACAATCGCCAGGCGGGACGAGGAAGTAACTGCCCGAGGGGGGATTGGTGAGAGTGATGGTTGTTATCGTGGTATTGGTCGTCAGCGGACTGCCAAAGGGCGCGCCGATTCTTTGCCCGAATGAAATCGTCATGTTCGTGGCGACCGTGGTCGTAGAAAAACTGTTCGTGATCACGTTGCCGAATGTATAAATGTAAGTCGGTTGGAAGACGCAGTTGAAACCATTGGTGGTGACGACGAATATAGGCGGCGAGCCAATCGGAGAGCCGGTATTGTTTTTGATGGTCGAGACAACATTCGGCGTGCATATCGTCTGAAAATTGGTCGTGACACTCGTGATGACCAAGTTGGGAAACAGCGTGACCAGGGTGGTGGGATCGTTCGTGAACGCGGCGGTCAACAGCACGCCAAGGTCGAGGTTTTGAATTATGTTTGTTGAGCCGAAGTTTGTGGTCTCCAACAACGCACCCGGGGTCGCAGTTTCAAAATTGATATTGTTTGTCTCAAGCAAATATCTCAATCCCGCCACGTCGTCACGGGTCAAACTGGTGTAAAAATCACCATAGCCGATGGCAAACGAGGCCACGGGCGAATCAATATCCGCCAAAGGATCCACGGAAAATGGCTCCGCCAGCGCCAAAGGATTTGGGCCGGTGCAGAATTCAATAATCTGGTAGCTGTAAAGCGTGTCATTGATATACGGCGAGTATTGAAGCTGGTTCAATGGGCTGGAAACAAAATCGAAATTTCTTTGCACCACCAGATATTCCATGTTTGCTGGACAAGCTGGGCCAGGTGTGACGTGAAACCGGTCATGTAACGTCCATACATAGCGCACCGGATCAGCCAGCCCAATCTGTTCCATCAATGCTCCCAGTGTAAATGATTTCAAGTCAAACAATCCCAAAGCCTGCGCTTGAAAATTGATATGGCGCGATTCGAGCGGAAATTCCGAAAGGCTGGCGCTGTAACTTGATACGTTTGTCAGGTTGTTCATGATTGTGAACGCACCATCCACCGCCACCACGCCGTTGGAGCCGAAGAAATCAAGGAAGCTCGCATCTTCGGCATAATACATCACCGGCGTGTTGCGGCGATATTCCTCACCGAGATTTTTCGGAGCATTTTCATCACCCGGCAGACCATAACCAATCACCGGCGCTTGCCAAGAGTCACCTAGGGCGTTTGAAGGAATCGGCTTTGGATTATTGCCAACCGGTCCGCCGAGCGAGTATGCCCAGGCTGAATACAGCAGGCCGAAAACCACCGCGCTCACCAACAAAATTTTCTTCATCGCTTGTCGCATAAAATTCTTCACTGACGCAAGAGTTCAATCTGGTAAAACCCCGACGATCCAGCCCCGCAATAAATCGAATCGCTATATCCCGCCGCAAAACGCGGCGCACCCAGATTGCTCCACGACGACGTCAGTCCCGTCTTCATCTGCACCTGATACGTCAGCCCCGGCTGCGTCGGCCACCTCAAGAACATTCCCTGCGGACTGTTGTTAAGCTCCACGCTTAACACGCTGGCGGAATTGGTGGGAACCGTGCCCGCCAAAAATTCCTGCAGATTGTTCATGCCATCGCCGTCGGTGTCCGCCGTGACGGAAGGCCATTTGCTGATGTCACTGCCGAAATACTCGGTCATCCATTCAAACGGAATCCCGCCCCAGTTCAAACCGTTCCAAGTCGCGCCGCTGGCGGATGGCGAAAGCGGCGAGCGACGATCATCCGTCGTCACATAATCCACCTGGAACGAATTGGTGCTGCCGACTGTCAGACCATTTGCCGCCGTCATCGTCCAGACATTGCTTGATGTCACCGCCATCGGCATACTGGAACCGTTCACATAAATTTCAAAATTGGAAACGGATATTCCCAGCAGAACCGGCCATGAAACCTGCAATTGCGGCTGATACACGCCATTGCTTAATGTGAATGGCGCATTGACAAACGGCGCGGCCATCGGTTGGAGGACTGCCGACACATCAATGTAACGCTGCGCAAACAAATCAAAACTATAGGGGCTGCCAGCATAGCTCGTCCAAACCGCGATGAATTGATCCACCCCGTCCGAGGCCACGACTGGCTGCATCTGCTGGCTGACGGTCGTGGTATTCACGCGAAGTTCGCCCCCGACCAGTGTGCCGTCACTATGGACAAACTGGCGAAAAACCCCTTCACGCGAACCATCCTGTCTCAAGCTTGTCCAAACCGCCAAATAATCCAAGCCGACGGCGCTGATACGCGGCGCATACTGGTTGCCATACAAATAAGTGTTCAGGCGCACTGTTGTGCCACCGATGCCCGTGCTGGAAAATGGCCGCGCATAGACATCCCACCCGTTGGTGACGTTAACCACGTCACGCCCGCTCCAAGCCACCATGAAACTGCCGTCCGCCGCCGCAGCCACGCTTGGATTCGCACAAGGATTGGAATCTGTGTTCACCAAAAATTCATTGGTTTTGGCAATCCCGTTACCGTCGTAAAGCCGCGCATAAATGTCCACGCTCGGCGTCACTACGGCGCTCGCGGCGGAGTAGGTCGAATTCGACCCCAGACTGGGCGCAATCAACCGTTCCTGCTCGGAGACCCATGCGACCACAAACCCGCCGTTCTGCAACGGCGCGATGGTTGGCGTGCGTTGATTGTAAGGAAGGAATTGGTTGATCAAAAATTCGCCGCCGATTTTCTGGCCGGCGGGTGAAAGGATTTGACCATAAACATCCTGCAAACTGCTTGAACTCGCTTGGTCGAAACTTGCCCAGACGACCACGACGTTGCTGTTATTGAGCACGGCCACGGCGGGATTGATTCGAAAATTCAGGGCGCTGCTGCTCGCAATGGTATTTGTGGTGACTGTCGTGGTCGCGTTTGTGGTATAGCCGGTTATCCTTATATGCGCGTGATCCCAATTCGTCGTAATGGTCAAGGTTGTGTTGGTGGAATAACTATAAGACAGGTTTGTGCTTGCCTGCGCATTGACCAACACATCGTTGGTCGTCAACCAAGTATTGGTGGGCGTAAGAAATCGCGCGTAAATCTGCTGGTAACTTTCCGCGCCGCCCTGCCATGTGAAAACCGCGCCGCCGTTTTTCAACAAGGCCACGCGCGGATTTTCCTGGTCGTTCGTGCCTTGGACATTCACACGGAACGTGCCCAGCGTGCCGGACAGCGTGCTGTCCAGCCGGCGCGCGCTTACGCCCCATCCGCTGCCGTCCGTGATGTTGTCCTGCCAGACCACGAATCCGCCGTTCGGCGTCACCGCCGCGTCAGGAAAAACCTGGTCGCCCGGCAGCGAACCGATCACCGGATATTCGGTTCCGTTGGCGGAATAATAATTGGTCTGCCCGAAAACGGCAGCAGGAACCGTGAGGAACAAGCCCCAGCAAAAGCAGAAAATGGCCCTGCGGGCAAATAACAACATAAAAGTGTTGGACAATAAACGCTCCAACGCGTTTTGTCCAAAAATTATTTTGCCGGAGCGCACGCGACCTGCGCGTTTGACCGCAAACAAATTCTGAATCCAGCTTTGCAAATTCATTTGTCTTACAAATTCTAAAAATTCTAAATCAAAACCGTTTGCCGTATTTCCGCCGGCTCTTCCAAAGCCTTCAGCATCCCGTTAAATCCCCACTGACGGAACAGTTCGCCCAACCGTGCGGCATCCGCCGGTTTTTCCACCAGGTTTCCCGGCGAAAACTCGCATGACAAATCGTCCTGCAATTTCACCAGCTTCAGATTGCGTCGCACCGCTTCCGCAGAAACGCGCAGGGCTTCGCGCAATTTTTCCGACTTCACTTCATCCAGCCGCGCGAACAATTCCGCCACCGAACCAAACCGGTTCAGCAAACCGGCGGCGGTCTTCGGCCCGACTCCCGGCACGCCGGGAATGTTGTCCACACTGTCGCCCATCAGTCCCAGCCAATCCACGATTTGCGACGACTCCACGCCGGTCTTGGCGCGCACTTGTTCATCCGTCCAGACGGCTTCACTCTTGTCGTTCGGATTCAACAATCCGACGCGCGGCGAAACCAGCTGCATAAAATCTTTGTCCGAACTGGCAATGACCACCGCCATGCCTGTGTCCGACGCGTGCCGCGCAAGGCACGCAATGTAATCATCCGCTTCCACGCCTTCACGACAAAACGACGCGACGTTTGCCGCTTTCAAATAATTTACGATCTCGTCCAGTTGCGGCTTTAAATCGTCCGGCATCTCCGGCCGTTGCGCCTTGTATTCAGGCAAGGCCACGATGCGCTCCGCACTCAACCCGCCGTCCCAGACGACAATCAAATGTGTCGGCTCTATTGTCGCGCGCATCTTGGCCAGCATTTTGACAAAGCCGTAAATCGCATTCGTCGGACGGCCTGACGGCGAACGTAAATCGCGAATCGCATAAAAAGCGCGATAGGCATAAGCATGACCGTCAACAATCAACAACTGGTTCACAAATTTCCCCTGGCATTAAAAACTGTCCGGCCTTTTTTTGAACAACAATCAGGTTCACTGTGGCGTTCCCAAAGTCGGCGGGGCCGGCTGGAACGTCTGACCCGGCACAATCGGCTGTGCCGGGATGGCTGTTTGGGCAAATGGCAGTTCATCGTCCGAATGCACCCGGTTGCCGGCTGGATCCACGATGGTGGCAGTCACAAAAATCATCAGGTTCTTTTTTTGAACCGACTTGGACGAGCTTTGAAAAAGGTTGCCCAGCACCGGCAAATCGCCGAGGACAGGAATCTTGTCCTTCGTGCTCGCGGTTGCCGAGGAAATCAACCCGCCAATGACGATGGTCTGGTTGTCCCAAATGTTCACGGTGGTGACGACCTGCCGGACGGTAAAATCGGGCAGGATGACAGGCAATTGCACCACATTAAGACTGCCGGTGACACCGGCAATGTTGGGCGGTGTGTCATAGCCGACAAATTCAGTCAATGACGGAATAAGAGTAAGATTAATGGTATAGCCATCAGACAAAACATACGGGACGACATCCAGCACCGGGCCGGTTTCAACCTGCTGGGTTTCAGGTGTAATGGCAGATACTCCGGGATTATTGTTGACGACCTGCGCGCGAACAATTCCAACCGCGCCCAAGCCAACCGACAGACATAACGCCAAAAATGCCAGTTTGAAAATCATGTTTGCTTTGTGTATTTTCATTTTTTCTCGTCGTTAAATTATTGAGTGGTGGTGGTGCCGGTCGTGGTGGCAGGCGTGCCCTGTTGGAAGCTGAAACTGGTTATGATGGTTTGAAGCGTGGTCGCCCGCATTTGCGTCTGCCGACCGCTCGTGGTCACCACTTCCGGTTCGGCCAGCGTTTCCGTGCCGCTGCGCTGTTCCAAGGCATGAATCACGACGCGGAAATTGGGATCCGTCAAAATGCCCGTGACCGTCGTGAGCGCTGGCGCACCCAGCGGATTGCGAAGGCCGCCGCTCACAAGCTGGTCCGAGGCCGAGCCTGCAATCTGGCTGGCCGTCGTATTGCCCGGAAACGTGCCCAAAGGATTGGCCGACGAAACCGGCACATTCAGCGACGGCGCGCTGCCGCCATTGGCGACGACATTGCCATTTACATAATTGCCCAGATACCAGTCAAAACCCATCGCCGTGTCGTTTTGCTCCAGTATTTCGATGAAACGAGATTTGATGTGAACCTGCGGCGCCACACGGTTCAAGACTTCGATGGCATTTTCAATGGTGTCCAAATCCTGTTCCGTGCCGCGCACGAACAACTCGCCCAGGCGATCATTGAAAAAAAGACTTTTCCCAGGGGTGGTCAAGTCAACCCCAAGCGTGAAAAAGAATTGACGGGCTTCCACGCTGACGCCCACCGTTGCATTGGTCTCGGATACATATCTCAATCCACCGCTGCTGCTGCCACTACCACCGCCGCCACCGCCACCACCACCGCCACCTGACGTTGATGCACTGCCACCGGGAGATGTGATTACTATCGGCACTGATGCACCGTTATTATTACCGCTGCTGCCGCCGCTGCTGCCGCCGCTGCTGCTGCCACCGCTGCTGCCACCGCTGCCGCTGCCCGAACTGTTAGCCGAACCGAAACTTTGCGCCGACACACTTTGCAATCCCTGCTCAAATGTATTCGGGTCAACTCTGAAATCACGGGTGTAAAGCGTCGGAGTTTCCGCTCCTTTGGCAGAAAAGACAATCGCGTAATCTTCAATGCTGTATTTTATGGGATGGTCGGCCACCTGGACAATGGCGTCCAGCACATCCGCCAGACGAACATCGCTCAAAGCCGGGCTGATTTTGATGATCACGGAATTCAGGTCAACCGATTCGGCAGCACCGGCACCCGCCGCCGGGGCCACCGGCAGTCCCGTCGCCGGATCCACGGTTGCCGCGCCGGGAGTAGCCGCAGCAACGGCACTGGCGGAAGTATCGGCATTGGGATTGATCAAAAAGTTAATGCCCTTTTTGTCAGGGTCGCGCAGCTTGATCTGCTCGCTCAAGTTGCGGATAACTTCGCTCAACGGCAGGCCGTCATAAAGCACCGTGTCGAGCCGGATACGATCGAGCTTGCTGACAATTGCCTGGCGTCCTGAGCCGGTGTAAATCAAATTGGTCATCGCATAGGGATTGGGCGTGGGCAGACTCGTGTCCGGCTTGGGCTTTTCCCATGCCTTTTCCACATCTACCATGCGTTCACCGCTGACATAGGAATGAACGCGCTCATCGCGGGCATAACTGGCCTGCTTGCTCAAATTTAAATAGTAAACCGCGCCTTCGTTGCCAGGATCCAGCTTCAGGGCATCTTTGAATTTTATATCCGCCTCTTCCAGCTTGCCCATTTCATAAAGCAGCTTGCCATCCTGCACTAATGTGCCCGCGTCCGTTTTTTCTTTGGCCACGACGGGAATCTGTTCGAGCGTCGGCGCATCAGGCACTCTGCCGCGCATGGCGGCGATCATCTGGTCGTTCTGCTTTTTGAACGCGAGCGCGGCGGGATTTTGCGGATCAACTTTCAGCACGCGGCTGACTTCAGTGTCGGCCTCGCGCAAATCACCGTTGCCCTGCGCCTGCCGGGCAAGTTGTAGCCGCGTCGAAACCAGGCCGGAAATGGTCTGCGCCTTTTCAGCGTCAATGCCGGAGCCGATTTGCTGCGTGAGCGTGTAAGCGTCCTCGTATAATGTCGCGGCGGTGCGCAGATCTCCGCGAGTAACGGCGCTCCTGGCGTCCTCAAGTTTTTGCCGCAGCACGATGGTGTTGGCCTGGTTCAGCACGGCCCGGTTGACCGCCATGTCGGTGGCGCTGCTTTGCGCCGACAGCGTCGCAGCGGATGCCGCCAGCAAAATGAAGCCGAGCGAGAGGGAAACTGCTTTTGTCATGGTTTGTTTCTGGTTGATCTTAAAATCAGGATGCATGGCGCAAAATTGTCAACAATCAGGGCGCGTATCGCAATGTTGTTTTTTTCTGGTTTGATTGCGCCGATAGTATCACTTCATCCGCATCAATTGCAACGACAATGTAATCTTCGCCGCCGAATAAAAGTGGCGCGCCCACGCGCCGCCCTAAAAATTTTTTATTTTCCGGATCATACTTCAAATCCGCAGAGTAAGCGTCCACGCGCCGAAAAGGTTTGCCGGGGGCGATGACCGCCGTCTCGTCCGTGTCCGCCAGCTTCAAAACCAGTTCATCCGGATTTTCCGGCGCACCCTTGACTTGAATCAAGGTAAAGGCGTCTTTTTTTGGGTCATCCAACGAAACGAAACGCTGCTGCTTGTGACGCATCGCCGGATACGGCGCGGCCTGATGCTCGATGCCGACTATGTAGCGCACGCCAAGTTCGTTCGTCACCACCTGGTCCAATGCTATCACCAGATAAAGCGGCGTGATTTTGGTGACGACCACCGCGCCCGCGCCGACTTCGTTGCCGCTTTTTATTTTAATCAGGTCACCGTTCGCGGCTTTTTTCCATTCGACCGGGTTGAACAATTTATTGGTCGTGGAAAAATCAAAGTTCGCCGGCGACAGCAACCGCTCCAGGGCATTGGTCTGCCGCGTCAAATCCAATGGCGGCAGCGGCGCGACTCTCGGGCTGGTGACGGTATCGGCCATCGCCTTCTGCTCGTCCTGATCATGGGAAATCAAAAACGGCAGGAACATGAGGAACCCGATCACGCCCAGCAGCACGGCGCTCAAGATGATTTTCTCGTAATGTTTTTTTACAAAATCCATGGTTATTTTTTCAACAGCGGCTTCACGATCACAACTTCCAGCGTGATGCGCAAAAGCTGTTCGTTCAACACCGTCGGCAACCCGCCGCGTCCCGGCATGACTCCAGACGGCGGCATCGGCGGTTGTCCGCCGCCGCCTTCAGGAAACTCTCCGGCCGACGGAACCATTCCGGCCGGAGTGACATTTATTCCTTTAACGACGAATCCGTGCGGTGACGCGGCAAAATCAGCCAGCACCGCAGCCAGTTCACCGCTGAAGGACCGGAACGTGACCGCATAAGGCGTCAAAACGACGAGGCTGTTCGCCACGGAAACATCATTGAGATAATCAGCCTGCGGCCCGGCGGTGTCGTCGTCAGACACGCGGACGCGCTGGATGTTGTCGAGTGAATTGACGTGCGCCGCAAAAAGAATTTCCGAAATGGTTTTCACTTCCCCGAGCTGCACCGACAACAGCGGCAGGCTGCCCGGCGCGAATTTCACGATCGAGCGTTGCGCTTCAAACGAGAAACTATACTTCGGCGGCAACCGGACGCTGGCGGCATCCGCCTCGTGTTGCAACTGGTCAATCGTCCGGCGCAACGCCGCCGCAAAAGCTTCGCTGCTCACTTCCGGCGAATTAGGAATCGGCATGATCGGCTTGAAATAATTCCCGGTTCCATCAACCCATTCGGAAACTTCGCGTTCCTGCTCCCTGGCCGTTTTGATGTTGTCAATTCTGGCGTTGCCCGGCGATGGCTTCTCGCCGGTCAATTCCGTGAGCTTGCCGTAGATTTCGTTTAGCTTGTCTTTCGCCGTCGAGTTATGGCTCCAGCCCTGATAGTCATAAAAGGCCGCCGCGCCCAGCAACAGCAGGGCGATAACGCCGCCGATGGCAAAAAATAAATTTCGTTTGATCCAGCCCATATTACAATTTCAGCGGATTTTGCAGCGTGACGGTGATGCCGAACGTGAACGTTCCGTTGACATCATCCGGCGTGATCTGGCCGGTGAGCTGCGTTGTTTTTGGATCAAAATAATTCGTGGCGCTCTTCAATTGGCTTTCCACCGCGTAGGCAATCTCGCTGTTTGCCGAAGGATCAATGCTGGATAAATTCACCGCGCGGCAGACCAAGTTGATGGGAGCCGCCTGATTTGGATTGGGCGCGCTGCCGTCAGGATTTTGCGGAGGCTGATATGCAGCCATGCCGGCGCCGGCGCCCTGCAATTCCGGCAGCGTCGTCATCTGCTCGATCCAGATGCCGGCCTCCACATTCGGCTTTTGCGCGGATAATTTTTTTCTGATGTCGTCCTCGGAACGGATGAGCGCGGCGCGCAACTGCGTCAGGACATCGCCCCAATAATACCGCTGCTCCATCCATGAAGCAATTTGGTCGGCCTCACTTTGTGTCGCCTGCAATTTGGAATAAGCCCTTTTCATCGCATCGGACTTCGCCTGAATCTGCTCAACCTTTGGCTCCAAATCCTGAATCGCCGCTTCTTTCGACTGCGCCAGTTTTTCAAATAAAAAACCGACGGCGAATGCAACCAGCGCCAAGCTGAAAACCGTCGAGATGAAATACGGCTTCTTCTCATTGAACGCCTGCCAGCGCAACGTGCTGTCCGGCATCAAATTCATTTCCACCGGGCAATGCGCGAGGTTGCGCAGGCCGAGGCCGACAACTTCGCCCAGCGAATGCGCCACGCGCGCGAGTTCTTCCAGGTTCACCGACGGATCAATCTGAACGTTGCGCAACGGGTTAAAATATTCCACCGGCACATTTAGTTTTTCCGCAAAAAATTGCGCCGTGTATGGCATGATGCTCGCGCCGCCGGATAAAAATAATCTCTGCGGCGCCGCGCCGCCCTGCTGTCCGCGATAAAACTGGATCGTCTAGTTGACCTGGATGTGCAGCTTGGTCATGAACTGCCGCGCGATTTTTGAGATGGCCGCCTGATGCGGATTTTCCGGCTCCTCATACGCGCCGCCCAGACTCACAAAGCCCTCGGCGATTTTTATTTCCTCCGCCTCGTCGAATTTCAACTTCGACTCGTTCGCAAAATCCTGCGTGATCGTGTTCGCGCCCAGGTTGATGCTGCGGGAAAAAACTTTTCCTTTCTCGAAGAAAAGCAGGTTGCTCGTCTTCGCGCCGATGTCCAGCAGCATCGTGCAATCTTCCAAGTCGCCATAATTATATCTGAACGCGTTGCACAGCGCGGCGGGCGATGCGTCGCATAAATTCAATTTCAACTTCGCCTGTGCGGCCACGCGGAACAAGCCTTCGACCACGTCGGATTTGATGGCGACCAATAATACTTCCAGTTCGCCACCCGCCGCCGAGCCGAGGATTTGATAATCCCACACGACCTCGGCCAGCGGGAACGGCACGTTCTGCTGCGCCTCATATTGGATGATCTGCGTCACCTTGGTCGCATCCACCGGCGGCAATTTGACGAATTTGGAAAAAACGTGGAAACCCGGCGCGCAGACATTGACGTTTTTGGACTTGATGCCTTTTTCGACGAGCGTTTCCTGCAACGCCTTGAGGATGACTGCCTCGCGCGTGGCATCCGCAGAGCCTTCCAGGCCGAGCGGTTTGATGGCAAAATTTTTGAGGGACAATCCGCCCGCGTCGTTCGTCTCGAACTCCGCCAGCTTGAGGCTGCCCGCCCCGAAATCCACCGTCAGAAATGTCTTTGCATTCAGCATTTTTAATTGCGTCGCCCGCTGTTCACGGAAATTTTGCCGGAAATTTTCACAACTCGCACGGCGGACTCTGGTAACTACGGTAAATTTTACAAACGGTCAAACAGAATTCTCCAAAATATGAAAAAAGTTTTTGCGCGGCAAAAAACATTGCGCCCCGCCGCCAGCTTTGGCTTCATCCTGCCGTGCCGATTCAACCGCCAGCCAGCACGCCAGTGACAAACCGCAGCCGCCTGAACATTTTTTATTCAGGCCGCGTGCAGGGCGTCGGGTTTCGCCACGCCGTCAAAACCGTCGTCGCCGGTTTTGAAATCTCCGGCATCGTCCGCAATCTGCCCGACGGCCGCGTCGAACTCATTGCCGAAGGCGCACGCGCCGAATTGGCGGCGTTTCGCGAAGCAATTCTTGGTGCAGGACTTGCTGGCTTTATTCGCGACGAGCAGGTAAGTTGGGCTGCCGCACAAAATGAATTTAGCGGCTTTGAAATTTCCCGTTGAACCGACATGAGATACGCCATCATCGCTGACATCCACGCCAATCTGGAAGCCTTCCAGGTTGTTTTGGCCGACATCAAGACGCAAAACGTCCAGCAGATCGTCTGCCTCGGCGATGTCGTCGGCTACAACGCCAACCCCAAGGAATGTCTCGACATGGTTCGCGCCATGAACATTCCCGTCGTCAAGGGCAACCACGACGAATACTGTTCCAGCGAAGATCATCTCGAAGGTTTTAATCCACACGCCGCCGAAGCCGTCATCTGGACGCGCAACCAGCTCACCACCGAAGACCGCCAATGGCTGCGCGATCTGAAATATTCGCGCATGGTCGCCAATTTCACCATCGTCCACGCCACGCTCGACGCGCCGCAACGCTGGGGCTACGTCTTTGACAAGCTCGCCGCCGCCGCCAGTTTTCCGTATCAAAACACGCAAGTTTGTTTCTTCGGCCACACGCACGTCCCCGTCGCCTTCATGCGCGACACCGCCGTGCGCGGCGGGACGTATTCCAAATTCAAGATTGATCCGGCCAAAAAATATTTCATCAACGTCGGCGCCGTCGGCCAGCCGCGCGACAACAATCCCAAGGCCGGTTACGTCGTCTATGACATGGACGCCGGCACGATTGAACTCCGCCGCCTCGATTACGACATCGCCACCACGCAGAAAAAAATCATCGCCGCCGGCCTGCCCGAACGCCTGGCCGAACGGCTGGAGTTTGGAAGATAAATGATCGTTCAGAGTTCACAGTTCAGGGTTCAGTGTTGTTTTATTTTTCCAACCTTGAACTGCAAACACTGAACACTGGACGTTGAAAATTTTAATTCTCAAACCCAGTTCGCTCGGTGACGTGATTCAAGCGTTGCCCGTGCTGCGTTTGTTGAAACTTCATTTTCCTGCGAGCGAAATTTTCTGGTGGATTGATTCCGCGCTCGCGCCGCTGCTCGAAGGCGATCCTGATTTGGCCAATGTTGTGCGCTTCGAGCGCAAACGCTGGGGCAAGCCACAACACTGGCCGGAAATGCTCCGCAGCATCCGCTGGCTGCGCACGCAAAAATTCGATCTCGTCATTGATCTCCAATGTCTCCTCCGCAGCGGCGCATTCGCTTGGCTCGCCAGTGGAAAATTTCTCATCGGCCTCGACGAAGTCCGCGAAGGCGCGCGCGGATTTTACGATGTCGCCGTGCCGCGAAAATCTTTTCATATGCACGCCGTGGACTGGTATTTATCCGTGCTACCGCCGCTCGGCGTGCCCGTCCACAAAAATTTCAACTGGCTGCCCGGACGCCCGCAAATCGCCGCCGACATAAAACGAAAATGGTTTTCTGAACCTTCAACCTTAATCCTACTCCAGCCCGGCGCGCGCTGGGACAACAAACGCTGGCCGGTTGAATATTTTTCGCAACTCGTTTCGTTGCTCGCCGAAAAATTCTCCGCCGCGCGCTTTGCCATTCTCGGCAGCGCCGAAGACAAGCCGCTCGGCGAAATCATTTCGCGCGCCATGCCTGAACACTGCCTCAATCTGTGTGGCGAAACTTCATTGCCAGAGATGATCGAATGGATTCGCCTTTGCGAATTGATGGTCACCAACGACACCGGCCCGATGCACGCCGCCGCCGCGCTGGGCAAACCGCTGATCGCGCTTTTCGGCCCGACCGAACCGCGCCGCACCGGGCCTTACGGCCAGATCGAAGATGTTTTGCGCATCGAACTCCCCTGCTCTCCTTGCCTCAAATCTTATTGCACTTATGAAAAACCAAACGAATGTTTGAAAGCCATTTTGCCAGCAACAGTTTTTGAATTCGCGCGCCGCAAATTGCAAAATTAACCGCTGTCTTTTGCCGTCAAACTTTTCCTTGCCCATGCGCGCGCCTGACGCGGCGTTTTCAATTCATCCTGCAATTGTTTCTCGCGGATTTCGTGCAGCAACGCGCCCATTTCCTTGCCAGGTTTCATTCCAAGCTCGATCAAATCTTTTCCCGTGAGCAACGGCGGACGGATTGCTGGTTTCTTTTTCAAATCTTCCGCCTGCTGGATTAAAAAATCATAAAGTTCCAAATCGCCGTGCGAGCCGAGGCAATCCAATCTGTGCAATTCCAATTCCAGCGGAAACGTCTCGCGCAACAATAAGCGGCGCAAAGTGGATTTCCGCATCTGCTTCACATCCTTGAATTGCATATGATGCAGAACGCACGCGACAATCTCATCAATCTGCTTTTTCGAAAATCGCAGCCGGTTCAAAATCGCCCGCGCCATTTCCGCGCCGACTTTTTCATGGCCGTAAAAATGGATCGCGCCGGTTTGCAAATCTTTTTCCGCCGTCACAGGTTTTGCAATGTCGTGAAGCAAAACCGTCCACGGCAAAAGTTCATTTGAATCCGGCGGCAATTTTTCCAGCATCAAACAAATGTGATTGAACACGCTGCCTTCGGGATGAAAATCCGGCGACTGCTCGCAGGAAATTGTCGCGACAAGTTCTGGCACAACGAATGGCAGCAATCCGCTATCGCGCAGCAAAACCAATCCTCGCGTGGCGGTAGGGCACGTCACTCCGTGCGCGCCGTCGGCGGGCAGAGGACTGCCCGCCCTACCATTTGAAGTCGGCGACATAAAAAGCTTTATTAACTCGTCGCGAATTCTTTCTGCGCTAATCAATTTGATTTTCGGCGCGAGCTTTTTTACGGCGGCAAAAGTTTTCGGTTCAATCTCAAAATTCAACTGCGCGGCGAAGCGGACGGCGCGCAGCAGGCGCAAATGGTCTTCGGCAAATCGTTCTTCCGGCTTGCCAATCGTGCGGATGATTTTCGCGCGCAAATCTTTTTCGCCGCCGACCCAGTCGTGGATTTTTTTTGTGAGCGGATCGTAGAACAGTCCGTTGACGGTGAAATCGCGGCGCGACGCATCGGCCTCGGCGTTGGCGAAGATGATTTTTTCCGGGCGGCGGCCATCCTGATAATCCGCCTCGGCGCGGAAGGTGGCGACCTGGAATTGATGTCCGCCTTCGACGACAATCATCACGCCGAATTTGCGCCCGACGGCGACGGTGCGTTTGAAAAGTTTCTCGACCTGCTCCGGCTTCGCGTCCGTGGCGATGTCAAAATCGTCCGGCTCGCGTCCGAGCAAAAAATCGCGCACGCAGCCGCCGACCCAAAACGCGGCGAAGCCCGCTTTCTGCAAGCGCTCAACAATTTTTTTGGCGATTTCGCGTGGTGAAGAATTCACGGATTGATTCTCACGCAAAGACGCAAAGCTCGCAAAGGTAATTTGCTTTGCGCCTTCGCCTCTTTGCGTGAGGATTTTATTCATTTCCCCAAATCAATTTCAGATGCGCGATGCCGCATTTAACGGCTTCGACGGGCAGCGACGGGCTTAATTCAAAAACCTTGATGTGCTCCGGCTTCACGAACGGCTTGAGCGCGGCGAAATCTATCGTGCCGGTGCCGGGCGCACAGTGGTCGCGCGCGGGAAATTGCACGTCGTGGACGTGAAATCCTGCGAGACGGTCGCGCAATGATTCTAAATGCAGCGCGTGATTTATAAAGCCAAGGTTTTCCTTGATCTGCGCGTGGCCACAGTCATGCCAATAGCAAATGTTCGGACTGGAAAATTCTTTGAAGAACGATTTGAAGTCATGATCCAGCGGAATTTCCTCGATGGCTTCGCGGTTTTCGCAGCCGAGTTTGAGTCCGCGCTTTTCCGCTTCGGGCAGAAGCTGGCGGAGCAATTCTTTCGTGCGCGCGAAAAATTTTTCTTTTCCGGCTTCGCGTTTGGCTTCGGCTTCGGCAAAAAACTTTTTGTATTTGGGTGAATCTTTTTCGCCGCGATCCAGCATCTCGATCAATTTGCCGCCGTAATCCTTCAAATCCATGCTGCCGAGATGCAGCACGACGAGCGCAGCCTTGACGCGCGAGGCAAATTCAAACGTTTTAAGCGTGTGCTTGAGTGCGAGTTCGCGGTCGCGCGGATTTTCTGCGGAAAATTCGTAAAGGTTCGGCGATGGTTTTTCGACGCCGACGGGCAGCGGACAAAAATTGTGGAGTGTGGAAATTTTCATTTCGCCCGCAGCGACGGATTCTAGGATGCCGGGCATCAAACTGATGCGGATGCCGTGGCTCAATTCGGCATGGTCAAAACCGAGGTCACGGATTTCGCGCAGCATCGCACGGCCGTCGGTGTGGCGGCAGGAATTCCAGCAGGTGGAAAAGGAATACATTTGTTAAACAGTTGAATCGTTGAATTGTAAAAACGAAGAATCGTTAAACCGTCGCGACGATGCAACGATTTAACGATTCACGATTCAACGAATTCCAAATCACAAATCCGCATAGCGGGCGGTCAGCATGGCGGAGAAACGCGCCACTTTTTCTTTGCGACGGCGTTTTTCGCTGGGCTTTTCAAACGTGCGACGGCTGCGGACGATTTTCAACGTGCCTTCGCGATCGACTTTTTTCTTAAGCCGACGCAACGCGCGTTCCACGGGTTCGCCTTTTTTTAATTTAATTTCTGTCAAAGGAACTCACATCCTTTCGTGTAGCGAGACAGTTCCGCACGCGCGGCTGCTCGCAGAATAAATGAGCGCGGAGATTAGTTTTTCCACGGCCAATGTCAATGCGCAAACGCGCCGGTTGCAATTATGTTCAACCCTGGTAGACTCACAAAACTTTAATACAAGGAAACAAGGAATAGAAATGAAAGCAGTGAACAAGACGGTCATTGACCCCAAGCTCAAACTCCAGATCGAGGAACTCATCAAATCCAAAGGCGGCGGACACAACGAATCCGAAGTCGCCGACATCATCGAAAATGCGCTCAAGCTCCTGACCGACGTCGAAGACAAAGGCGACGTGCGCGTCATTCAGACGGCGATCCGGGAATTGCGCTACTCGTTCCGGCTCTTCGCGCCGTATGCGGCCAAGCGGAAAGTTTCCATCTTCGGCTCGGCGCGCATGAAAGGCAACAACATCGAATATCAACAGGCCGCTGATTTTGGAAAAAAAATCGTGAAGGCCGGGTTTATGGTCATCACCGGCGCGGGTCCGGGCATCATGCAGGCTGGCCACGAAGGTGCGACGCCCGAACACAGTTTCGGCGTCAACATCCGGCTGCCGTGGGAGCAAGGCGCGAATCCCGTCATCGCCGAGGACAAGAAACTCATCACGTTCAAATATTTTTTCACGCGCAAATTGATTTTCATCCGCCACTCGGACGCGATTGTTTTGTTTCCCGGCGGTTTCGGCACGCTCGACGAAGGCTACGAAGCCATCACGCTCATGCAAACCGGTAAAAGCCAGCTCATGCCGCTCGTGCTCGTGGACAAACCCGGCGGCACTTATTGGAAGACGTGGGACATTCATGTGCGCGAGGAATTGTTGCGCAACAAATTGATTTCGCCGGACGACTTAAGCCTTTATCAAATCACCGACAACACGGATGAAGCGGTGAAAATCATTTCACGCTTCTACCGGAATTTTCATTCCACGCGCTTTGTGAAGGATTTGTTCATCATCCGGCTCAAGAACGCGCCGAGCGAATCTGCGCTCGCCGCGATGAACGAGGATTTTGCTGACATCGTCGTCGAGGGAAAAATCCAGTCCGTCAAACCGACGCCCGAAGAAGTGGAACACAACGAGCATCTGGAATTGAAACGCATCGCCTTCAACTTCAACCGCCGCGATTACGGACGGCTGCGGCAATTGATTGACGTGTTGAACGGGTTGTGAGAGGTAGGGCGCGTCACTCCGTGCGCGCCGCTTGTGGCAATCCAACGAACGGCGCGCACAGAGTGACGCGCCTTACCCGAGTTGTCGCGGAGCGACGACCGACAATAGCCCACGGTTTCAACCGTGGGTAAAAGTTGAAAACAAATCAAGCCCCGTAGGAGCGCCAGAAAAGTTTGATTGTTAAATTTCTACCGCGTGAAAATGCTTGGCAAAAGTGAGAATGTAAAATAGGATTTAAACATGAAGCTAACCTTGCAAAAGAATATCCCTGCTTTATCCGGCAAGTCTCGCCAAGAATGCGCCGAAATCATTTGCCCACTTGCAGCAACAGATTCAAAATTGAAATTTTATCGCAAGATTTTTGGGGGAATCTTCATTATGACACCGGCATCCGTTATAGTATTTTATGATGACCTCGGAAGATTAAGCGCCACGGCGGGAATGATTACTTGCGCTCTCGTGGTCGTCATTATATCTACGTTCTTGCAATTGTTTTGCTTCAACCCGCGCTTGAAAGAAATTTTGGGGGATAAGAGCGCCTAGACTTTTCACAGTCCGCATAAATTTCCTGCACACTCGACACTTCGCACGCTGACAGTTAATTTTTCGCCCATGAATTTTCTGGTCACCGGCGGCGCGGGCTTCATCGGCTCGCACGTTTGCGAACGGCTCCTGCACGACGGCCACGCGGTCTGGGCGTTCGACGACCTCAATGCTTCCTATGACCCGCAGCTCAAACGCCGCAACCTCCGCGACATCCAGTCGCTCGCCAAGCCGTTTGAATTCGTCCACGGCGATTTCGCCGACCGCGCCGCGCTCGACGAGATTTTTTCCTCCGTCAAGTTCGACCAGGTCATCCACCTCGCCGCGCGCGCGGGCGTGCGCCCGAGCCTCGCAGAGCCGGCGCTTTACCAGCGCGTCAACGTCGAGGGCACGGTCAATGTCCTCGAAGCCGCGCGGACAAATGGCGTCAAAAAAATCATCATCGCGTCGTCGTCGTCCGTCTATGGCGTGAATTCCAAAATTCCTTTCAGCGAGAGTGACTCGATTTTTTCCGCCATTTCGCCTTATGCCGCCAGCAAGCTCGCGGGCGAGTCGCTCGGCCACGTCTGGCATCACATCTACAAAATGGACGTGACGATGCTGCGTTTTTTCACGGTCTATGGCCCGCGCCAGCGACCGGATCTCGCGATTTACAAATTTGCGAAACTCATCGCGGGAGGAAAACCAATCCCTGTTTTCGGCGACGGCAGCACGGCGCGCGACTATACTTACGTCACCGACACGCTAGAAGGCATCATCGCCTGCACGAAAAAAGAATTCGGATTTGAAATTTTTAATCTCGGCGAATCGGAGACAACGAAATTGAGCCGCCTCATCGAACTGCTTGAAGCCGCGCTCGGCAAAAAAGCGGTCATTGACCGCCAGCCGATGCAGCCGGGCGACGTGCCGATCACGTTCGCCGACATTTCCAAGGCGCGCGCGATGCTCGGCTACAATCCGCAGGTCAAAATCGAACAGGGCATCAAATTGTTTGCAGAATGGTTCAAGAATAGCCACAGTTAGCGCCCAACATGGAATCAGAAGCCAAGTTCACCCGCCCGACTCTTGCCGAAGCGCTCGACGCCTGGAAAAATGTGCTGGCCGAGCGCGGCTTCGCGACGGACATCACCTGGATTTTCGAGGAGAACCTTTGCTTCGAGAAATTGCAGATCGAACCTGGCGGTTTTCATTTTGGCTTCCAGACGAAATTCACGCCGCCGCCCGACGACGCGCTGGAGATCGCGTTCGACCATTTTTCCGAGACCGGCGGACGGATGGTTTTTTACCGGCTCGGCGATGCGCCTGGAAAATCCATCTGCATCCTGCTGTGCGATTCGTGGTTTGAAAATAAAAACGACGCCGACGGCTTTCTCCGCCGCGACGAATGGAAAATATCTTTTTATCCCGGCCAGACGGATGGCATCGAAGAAATCACCGACCTGACCCGCTGGCTGCGCCGCGTGAAACACAACCGCGCGCTTCACGATTTTGATTTTTGCATGGCGCTGGCGACGATTGACGAGATCAAAATCTACGGCCGTCTGCTCGCACCCTACGAACGCTTCGCCCAGACAATGCTAAACCGATTGCGTCGCATTCTCGGCCAGTGAATTTAACGCTTCGGTGAAATCGCTTTCGATGGCGCGTTGGTTTTTTTATTTTCGCTCTTGAAAGCCGAACGCAACAGCCAGTGGTGCTTCAATCCCTGCACAAAATCGTCGTAGTCCAGAATCGTTTTTGAAATTCCGCCCAACATGTTTGAATTGGACTGAACCTGCACGGCGAGATTGCTCGTGATGTCGGAAAGGTTGACGAGCGTCGCGGTGATGTTCGTGTCCAGATTTTCAATCAACGAATTGGCGTTCGTGTCCAGATGCGCGATGAGTGAATTGGCGTTGGTCAAAACAGGCTGGGCCAAAACGATGGCGGCATTCAGATTGGAAGTGACCTGCGCGCCGTTGTCCAGCACGGTCGTCAATTGGTTTGTCAGAGCAAGAATCGCGGGCAACGCGGATTGCACCTGCGAAACCATTGCCTGCAACTGGTCGGAAATCGGCGGCGTCTCCACGGCGCGCAACCACGCCGTGTCTTCGCCGGGCTGGAAAATTTTGTAGTGATGCACGCGCCCGTCCCATGACGCCACGATGCGATTGCGGTTGACAGTGTTGTCAAAAATGTAAATGGAATTGGATTCGAGATTGGCCGTGGCGAGTAATGGCGCATTGGTTTCGGCAAAAACATATTCGAGACGATTATAAGCGTGAAAAAGCAGGTTAGAATTGCCGTCAAAAATATCCTGCGCGAGCTGCCAATCGCCGGGCGCGGCGGCCATCAAATTTTTCGCCTCGTCCAAAGTATGGATGGAAACCGGCTGCGTAACCACAATCGCATAACCATTCGTGCCGCGTGTGACTTCAAGCTGGCGCTGATTAAGAAATCCGGCGGCATTTATTTTCACGAACGAACCGCCGGTCCAGAGCTGACGGAAAGAATCATCAAGAACTTCGAATTCAATTCTGACGTTGTGGAGATCGCGAGGCGGCATCGGTTGGATATGCGTGATTTGTCCGACCGGAAAACCCATCAAGTAAACCGGATCGCCCACACTCAAACCGGCAGAGCTTTGAACATAAGTAAAAAACGGCGCCTTGATCTTGAACCAGCCCTTGCGCTCCGCCGTATGGTAAATGTAATAGCCGAAGCCGAACAGCAGCAGCGCGGTCGCAAAAAATACGAACCAGCCCACGATGCGTTCCATGCGGTTCAAGCGCGTGCGCAGTTGCGGGGTCAAATCTTGCAGTGCCATAAATTATTGGGTTGCGGTTTCAAGCTGGACGGCCAGCAATTCTTTTACAACGGGATCGTTGGCCGCTTCAACCTCGTTCCAGTTGCCGAGTGGAATAAATTTCTTGTCGCGCAGCAATGCGAATTTCCGCGATGCATTTTTCCACGGATGCAGATCATCCGCCGTGGCGACAATGGTCACCGGTTTGCCACCTAGCCATTCATGCCCGCGCCAAAGTCGGTCAAGAAAATGCCGCCACCATTGCAGATGCCGCGCGTTAAGTCCGGCCTGGGGATTGTCCAACAGCAACAATTCCGGCTTGAGAATCAACGCCCGCGCAAGCGCCGCGCGCTGCCGCCAGTTGGCTGCGATGTTTGGAGGCGTCAGGTCGGCGAGCGGCGAAAGTTCCAGCAAGTCCAGCAGCGCCCGAACTTCGCGCGCCGCTTCTTCGGCTGTGAAATTTTTTTGATATTGCAACGGCAGCGCGACATTTTCCGCGATCGTCAACTGGTTGAAAAGCTGTCCACCTTGAAAAACAAATCCCACCCGCAAACGCTCGGACAGTTCGGCTTCGCCAAAGTTTTTTGTTTCGTTGCTGAAAAGTTTATAGTTTCCGTCAGATGGCGGCATCAGCCCGGCAGCGAGCATCAACAAATCGCTTTTGCCGGAATGTTCCTGCCCGGCGATGACCCAGAATTCTCCCGCCGCCACCAGCCAGTTCACGTCCTCGAGGACAGTGAACGACGCAACGCGCATCGCGGTGACGCTCACGCCGCACATTTCGATTACCGGAATGTTCTTGTTTTCGCTCATGTCACGAGATAAAGCACGATGAACAGCGCGTCAATCAGCACGCACACCATGACGCCTTGCGTCACCGCGCGCACCGCCACACGCGAAACATCTTCAAGCCGCAATGGCTGCGCGAGGCCATGATAACAAGTCACTATTGCGATGAAAAATCCGAACGCAATCGTCTTCAATGCCAGCAGCGCAAAATCCAGCCAGCCGAGCGACTCGACAATTTGTTTGAAATAATCTCCCGGCGTCAGCGGCACGTCCTGCAAAAACGCGAACAGATAGCCACTCGCCAGCGCGCCGATGATCAAATAAACCGTCAGCGAAAAAATTCCCAATGCCATGCCGATGACGCGCGGCACGATCAGATAATGCACCGGGTCAATGCCGAGCGCCTCGAGAGCCTCGACTTCACCCAGCGCGCGCGCCGTGCCGAGTTCGATGACGTGCGCCGTGCCGACGCGCGCCAGCACCAGAAACGCCGCGAGCAGCGGACCAAGTTCGCGCACAACCACGATCACCATCGTCGAGCCGAGATAACTGATTGCCCCAACTTTGGCCAAGGCCGAGACCGTTTGCCCGACGACCAAAAATCCCAATGCCAGCGCCACGAAGAAAAACATCGGCACTAAAGCGACGCCCGCGCGAAAGATTTCCTGCTTGATGCGCGGATGGATGACATTTTTCGCCACGTTGAATTTGCTCAAAATCACGCCGAGCGTGATGAGCGCAAATGCGCCGAGGCCGCGCATTGTCAGCAGAAAGCGGAATAATTTTTGCCCCAGCAAATCCGTGTAGGATTTCGGCATCGCCGCCCGCCGGAAGATTTGCGTGTCCGCAAACTCAAATGTCTTGGCCAGGTTTCCGCGCACGCCAGCAGCGTAGAGGATAATGCCGTCCAGTCAAAAAAGTTTTTCCTTCCGCCCGCAGGCACGGCACAATTCCCGCGTGACGCAAACCCAAGCCAAAAAACGCCACGCACAACTTGCCGATGAAATCCGCCGGCACGACCACGCCTATTACGTCGAGGCGCAACCGAAAATATCCGACCGCGATTATGACCGGCTTTATCACGAACTGCTCGAACTCGAAAAAGAATTTCCCGAACTCGCCACGCCAGATTCACCCAGCCAGCGCGTCGGCGGCGCGCCTTTGAGCGCATTCAAATCCGTCCGGCATTCCGTGCCGATGTTGAGCCTCGACAACACTTACTCCGAGGAAGAAATCCGCGACTTCGTCAAGCGTCTGGAAAAACTTTTGCCAAACGAAAAACTGGATTGGATCGTCGAACCAAAAGTAGACGGCGTCGCCATCAGCTTGCGCTACGAAAAAGGCGTGCTCGTCACCGGCGCGACGCGCGGCAACGGAACGGAAGGCGACGATGTCACCGCAAATCTAAAAACCATCCGCAGCGTGCCGTTGCAAATAAATTTTAACCGCAGAGGCGCAGAGACGCAGAGAAAAGGAAATGATTTTTTTGAGTCCGACTCTGCGTCTCCGCGTCTCGGCGGTTCAATTCCTTCCGTTCTCGAAGTGCGCGGCGAAGTGTTCATGCCTGTCGCCGGATTTGAAAAACTGAACGCCGAGCGCAAGGCTGCGGGCGAGGAACTTTATATCAACCCGCGAAACACTGCCGCCGGTTCGCTCAAGCAACTCGATCCCAAAATCGTCGCCACACGTCCGCTTGACGTTGTGATTTATGGAGTCGCTGAACTTGGAGCGCAAAACGTCGCTTCCCAATCCGAACTTCTGGCGTGGCTGAAAAAACTTGGTTTCAAGACGCCGGGGAAAATCTGGCACTGCCATTCGGCGGAGGAATTGATTTCGGCGATCCACGACCTCGACAAAATCCGAAAAAAATTTCCCTACGAAACCGACGGCGCGGTCATCAAATTGAACTCTTTTGCGCAACGCGAACGTGCCGGGTTCACCGCCAAGGCGCCGCGCTGGGCGATTGCCTACAAATATGCCGCCGAGCAAGCTGAAACAAAATTAAATGGAATCACGATTCAAGTCGGGCGCTCCGGTGCGCTCACGCCCGTGGCCGAACTCGAACCCGTTTTTCTCGCGGGCAGCACCATCAGCCGCGCCACGCTGCACAACGAGGATTACATCCGCGAAAAGGACATCCGCATCGGCGACACCGTGACGATTGAAAAAGCCGGCGAAGTCATCCCCGCCGTCGTCAACGTCGTTTTGAAAAAACGCGGCGGCGGCGAAAAGAAATTTAATTTCCCGAAAACCTGTCCCGAATGCGGCTCAAAAGTTGCGAAAGAAATCGGTGGCGACGAAGAGGAAGGCTCGGTCTGGCGCTGCGTGAATCCCGATTGCCCCGCGCAGATTCGCGGGCGCATCGAGCACTGGTGCGCGCGCGGCGCGATGGACATTGAAGGCGGCGGCGAAGTCCTCGCGGCGCAACTCGTGAAAAATAATCTCGTGCGCGACGTGGCCGATCTCTATTCGCTCAAGCTCGACGACGTGGCGAATCTCGAACGCATGGCCGAAAAATCCGCGAAAAATTTTCTCGATGCCCTCGCCGCCAGCAAATCGCGCGACCTGTGGCGATTGATTTTCGGCCTCGGCATTTTGCACGTCGGCGCGGGCGGGGCGAAATCGCTCGCGCGGCATTTCCCGGCGCTCGACGACATCTTCGCCGCGAACGCGGAGCAACTGGCCGAAGCCGAGGACATCGGCGAAGTCATCGCGCAAAGCCTCGTGAACTGGCATGGCGACGCGCGGAACCAAAAACTCATCGAACGGTTGCGCGCCGCCGGGTTGAATTTCCGCTCCGAACTGTTCCAACCGCGCGCCCAGGCTGGGCCGTTCGCCGGGAAAACCTTTGTCCTCACCGGCACGCTGCCGACGCTGAAGCGCGAGGAAGCGGCGGCGAAGATCGAAGCGCTCGGCGGCAAAGTGAGCGGCAGCGTGAGCCAGAAAACGGATTTTGTGGTGGCCGGCGAGGAAGCCGGTTCAAAACTCGACAAGGCGCAAAAGCTGGGCGTGAAGATTATTGATGAAAAGGAATTTTTGAAATTATTCGGCGAGATTCACACTTGAGTCCTCAAATTCATAAGCGATAATCCGTTGACGTGAAAACTTTCACAGCAGAAATCAAACATGGCGATTGTTTGGATGTCTTGACTGACTATCCTGACAACACGTTTGATTTGATTGTCACTTCGCCGCCATATGCTGATAAGCGTAAAAATACTTATGGTGGAGTTGCGCCAGACAAATATGTGAAATGGTTTTTGCCGCGCAGCGAACAATTTTTGCGCGTTCTAAAACCGACTGGAACTTTCATTCTCAACATTAAAGAAAAAGCCGAAAACGGAGAACGCCATACTTTTGTTTTGGAATTGATTTTGGAGCTTCGCAAGCAAGGCTGGCTTTGGACAGAAGAATTTATCTGGCACAAAAAAAATTCCTATCCGGGAAAATGGCCAAATCGTTTTCGCGATTCATGGGAACGCTGTTTGCAGTTTAACAAAACGCGCGATTTCAAAATGAATCAAGAAGCAGTGATGGTT
The DNA here is from genome assembly GCA_036268155.1 of Verrucomicrobiia bacterium. Classification (GTDB taxonomy): domain Bacteria; phylum Verrucomicrobiota; class Verrucomicrobiia; order Limisphaerales; family UBA11358; genus UBA11358. Next base: position 30,648 of record DATAUQ010000123.1, read on the forward strand.
CCAATGGGCGATTGGGCAAATGTTCGGCTAAAATCGCTCGGAAAAAATGACGTTGTGCGTTTTGATTCCCAAGTCGGGAGCGGCTTTGGAAAAAATATCGCAAATTGGCGCGGACGTGAAAAAGCTTA